>WFTO01000225.1 GCA_015485435.1 Anaerolineae bacterium
CATAGGCCTCGGCTTCCTCTTGGCTAAGTTCGGGTTTGAAGCCATAATTCATGGCCGGATTGGGCAAAAAGGCTTCGGTCATGGCTGGCGGTTTTCCTAAAGGTGGGGCGCCAAAAATCATCAGCCCTGCAGCGCGTGGCAAATCCTCGCTTGCTTCGAGGACAATGTGCCCGCCCAGGCTCCATCCAATGAATGCGGCATCTTCCATCCCCAGCTTTTTGGCGACTTCGACCAATGTGCGGGTGTAGCCAGGCGCGTTATAGGTGGATGCAGGGTCGGTCGCAGGGGATGAGTCGCCGTGCCCGGGGAGGTCGATCGCGACTAGATGAAAACGTTCACCCAATGGGCTGAGCAACTGGCGTTGAAAGGCCTTGCCCGACGATGAATTGCCATGAACAAGCAGCGCTGATGGTCCGGTTCCTGGGCTTTCGTAATAGGCGAGGATTTGATCGTTTATCTGGAGGGTTTTGGGGTGCAACATGTTCATGGCTCCTTTGGGTGAGTGGAGGGCGAAAGGGTCACTTGATTGTAAGCGCCGATTTCTCATTCTACAAGCGATCGGAAAAGGGACGAGTTGCGCCGATGTTGACCTTGGCCCGCCCCTGCAATGGGCTGCCCATAGAGGCCGCCAGGTCCTTTGTGCATGAGGCCCCATTGTGTTCACGCCACAGCTTTTTTATAATGCAGGCAACCCTTCCCCAATTCATGCTTTCAGGTGTCTGCCCATGCCGAAGATCATCGATCTCTCACCCACCTTATCGCCGGAAATGCCCGTATGGCCGGGGGACCCCCATGTCGATCTACGGCGGCCCTATCAACTCGCTCAGGGCGATGACTTCACGCTGACCACGTTGCGCATGAGCGCACATACCGGGACGCATGTGGATGCGCCGGCGCATTATCTGCAGGGGGGCGTTGGCGTAGACGCGCTGCCCTTGGACGCCCTCGTTGGACCGGCGCGCGTGGCGGCTATCCCCAATCATGTCACAACCATCACCGCTGAAGTCTTGTCTGATTTGATGTTGCCCCCGGGGCTGCAACGGGTATTGTTTCGCACCAGGAATTCGGCGCGAAGATTGTTGGATGCCCCCTCTTTTGACGCCGATTTTGTGGCCATTGCGGAGGATGGCGCGGAATGGCTGGTTCAGCGTGGGGTGCGGCTGGTGGGAGTGGATTATCTCTCGGTCGCGCCGTACAATGCTTTGGCCGCGACGCATCGCATCCTGCTTGAGTCCGGGGTGGTGATTGTGGAAGGGCTCAACCTGGCGGATGTGGCGCCGGGAGACTATACATTTGTATGTTTGCCTCTGAAACTGAAGGACGCGGATGGCGCACCAGCCCGGGCGATCCTGCTGGATGAGGGATGAAGATTACCCCCTAAGGGGCTGACTAAGGTTCTGAATTTTGGCCCGCCAGCGGCGTTGTTTTTCTTCCTCAGGCAGGTGCAGAAACTCCTCTCCCTGGCTGCGCGCTTCCTCTTCTAGCGCCACGAGCAATGACCGTAATTGTTGGGTGGTGGCCCTTAAAGCCGCCTCCGCGTCCACGCCCGAGGCTTCCGCTTGTTCCACCAACCGAAGCAGGGCCCATCCCAAAGCCTCTTGTGACCATCCTCCCGCGGCGTCCGGGTCCAGTGGATAACCGACCCGGCTCAGGCGTGAGACGTAGGTTTGGGCTTTGGACAGGGCGGGCAAGGCGGCGGGAATCCCATCCAGCAACGTCTTTTCCTGTTCCCCTTGCTCTTTTCTTTCCTGCTGTTTGATGGTCTCCCAATTTTTGGCCACCTCCGTGGCGTCCTGCACTTTCACATCGCCAAACACATGGGGGTGCCGGCGAACGAGTTTATCCACGACATGGTGGATGACATCCGCCAATTTGAATTCCCCTTCCTCGGTGGCGATTTGCACATGCAACGCGATCTGGATGAGGAGATCGCCCAGTTCTTCTTTGAGCGCGTTTGCATCCTGAGCGTCCAGGGCATCCAGCACCTCGTAAGTTTCCTCCAAAAGATAGGGACGCAGGGACTCGTGAGTCTGTTTACGGTCCCATGGGCATCCATTTGGCGCACGCAAGTGGGCGATGATCTCTTGCAGGTCTTCATACGTGGCGGCATGGTGGAGCGGAGGCACCCACAGGGTCGTCATGTCGTCGAAATGGTCATGCCGATCGAGCTCGTACAAAGGCATGGTGCGCAGCTTCAACGTGTCCGTGCCCGCACCGGCGATCAGCGTCACCGGGTGGTCGTCGGGATAGGCGTTCATCAAGGTCAGTTTCACATCGCCGGCGAGGAGCCGGTTGTAAAGCTGAGGCGCGAGCAACCCCATGCCCAGGGATCCGGGCGGATGATGCCTGTCAGCCAGTTGCTGGGCGTCCACGATTTGCACGCCGTGGATGGGGTCAGCATCGAGTGCGACAAAGGTGGGCTCTAAGAAGCTCACCGCCGAATGGATTTGAACGACGATGCCCGCGGCTTCGGCTCGCTGGCGGATAAGCTGCGGAGTGCGTTCCGCCACAGCGGGATCGCCTGGCACTGCATAGATCACGTCGCCTGCTCGAGCGCGAGCCACTATATCTTCGGCGATAGCTGCATAAACTGCATCGAAATCTCGGTGGGCTTCATAAAGCGCATCGTAGCTAAACACCTTTACACGTTTGGCGATGTGCGGGACGGCTGGGTGTGTACGGGTGCGAACCCAGATTTCGGATGCTTCTGAAATCAGCTGCCATGCACGTTGGGTGATGAGTCCGGGATCGCCCGGGCCAAGTCCGATGATGTGGATCATGATGATGGTATGGTATGGTAAGCTTGAAAAGAGAGTGGGCGAATGGACGATGGCAAAAAGTTTATCACGATGCGCAAAAATCAGAGAAAAACTTGACAAATCAAATGTTCCTGGTATAATACATACTTGCCGATGCGGGGTGGAGCAGAGGTAGCTCGTCGGGCTCATAACCCGAAGGTCGCAGGTTCGAATCCTGCCCCCGCTACCAAAAGCCCCGGTGTACGCCGGGGCTTCGATATGGCGACGTAGCTCAGGAGGCAGAGCAAGCGGCTCATAATCGCTGAGTCGGTGGTTCGAGTCCACCCGTCGCCACCAAGGAAACGCTCCCACATATCACGTTGGGAGCGTTTTTGTTGTTGCCGTTCGTCAGCGCCAATGTGGCGTCCTTCCTTGTTGATCAGGCGCCTAGGTTTGAAAGGACATCTATCCTGTGCTAGAATGCGATAGCTTTTGGGTGTTACCCCCATTATGCAACCTGTCAATCTCATGAGCGCACCCACTCATGGTGTTGCGCCATTTTGTGCGATCTCTCTATGAACGATTCTCCACGCGCCATCGTCATCGTCCCAACGTATAACGAAGCGGAAAACGTTCCACCTCTGGTGGAGCGGATTTTGAGTTTGAAAGAACGCGTTGATGTCCTCATCGTCGACGATAATTCGCCCGACGGCACCGGCGCCGTGGCTGACGCAATTGCCCAAGAAACCCCCAGGGTGCAAGTGATCCATCGTCCCCGAAAATTAGGACTGGGAACCGCCTACACGGCGGGGTTTGTGAGAGCGCTAGAACAGGGCTATGAACGCATCCTCACCATGGATGCAGATTTTTCTCATAATCCCCGATATATCCCCGCATTATTACGTTTAGCCGAAACCCACGATCTCGCCATCGGCTCGCGTTACGTGCCCGGAGGCGGCGTCCGTCTATGGGGATTGCACCGACGATTGTTGAGCCGCTGGGCGAATTTATTCGCAAGAACCATGCTGGGACTGCACGTCCATGATTGCACCGCTGGTTTCCGTTGCTACCGCGCCCATGTATTGGAAACCATTGATCCACGCAGCATCAAGGCGGATGGCTATTCCTATCTGTTGGAAATGCTTTGGCGCGTGGAGAATGCTGGCTTTTCGGTGGCCGAGACGCCCATCGTCTTCACAGATAGACGGCGCGGCGCTTCGAAAATTTCACAAAAAGAGATATTCAACGCCGCCGCCACCGTGTTTCGGCTGGTTTTTTCACATGCGGAGCCCCTTCCCTCGCCAGCTCCAACCCAGACAAAACGCTAAACCTCGCCCTCGCACCCAGAATTTTTAGACTATGGCTACTAATGCACCTTCTTCCTCCGACAGCGGCCAGGGTATCATCGAATTTGCGCTCATCCTTCTGCTCATTGCGATTGTTGTCTTGGCGATCTTACTGATCCTGGGGGATGATCTGCGCGCATTCGTGCTCGACCTCCTGAATACCTGGTTCCCGCAATGACGGGTTCGGCAGGTCCTGATCACCCCCATTTTTTCCAGGCCACGCAAACACACCCCGTAGTCTTCTGGCAGGATGGGTTTTCGTCGACGCGTCCGTCCCATACTGGATCTGTTATTTCCGCCGCGGTGCGTCTACTGTGGCAAACTGGGGGCTCATCTCTGTGAAGGGTGCTTGGCTGAGGCCCAACCCATAGGCAAAGATATCTGTATTCGTTGTGGTAATCCGATGACCCAGCGCGGTCTCTGTCATCGCTGCCGCCGACACCCTATCGATCCCCTTCGAGGGATTCGCGGCCTGTTCTTTTATAAAGGCCCCATCAGTCAAGGCCTGCGCGCCTTGAAGTATCAGGGCGTTCGCGACCTGGCGCCGATTTTGGGGCGGTATCTCTCCGCATACATTCGCGATCACGCCCTCTCCATCGATTACCTTATCCCGGTGCCCCTGCATTCCCAGCGATTGGCGGAACGGGGGTTCAATCAGAGCGAGCTCTTGGCGCAGGAAGTCACGGAAACATTGGGCATTCCCACCCAGCGCGCATGGTTGCAACGCATCCGTCCCACGCAGCCCCAGGCACACCTGACACGAGAACAGCGTTTGGTTAATGTGGCCGGCGCCTTTGCCGTGACCGCGGACGCTTCATTGCATGGGCAGACCATTTTGCTCATCGATGACGTGGCCACCACAGGGGCCACGCTAAGGGCATGCGCGCATGCCTTGCACCAGGCGGGCGCTTCAGAAATTTGGGCTCTGACGGTGGCTCGGGCCCACATCCACACCGTGCGCACAGATCATCAACCGGCACTATCCGCAGAGGAGGCTTTTTTGCTTTGGGATGGTGCTCGCAGGCATTCATGAGGCATTATGCCAACATCCTCTATTTGACCATTTTGCGCCCTTATGGTATGCTTGCGAATCGCAAAGTGCATCGATAAACTGTCATCATTTGCGTGTGTCACCCCCCAATTTCCGAATCACCGCATCCCAGCAATTCATAGGAGAAAGGCAACATAGCCAAGCGAAGAAGTAGCCGCCGAATTACGAGCCGCGCACCTCGGGTTCGTATCAACGAACAAATTAGAGCGCCAAAAATCAGGGTGGTGGATGAGTCTGGCAAACAGCTGGGCATCATGACGCCATCCGAAGCCCTTCGCCTTGCGCGTGAGCGCGATCTGGATCTGGTCGAAGTCGCCCCCAAGGCCGATCCGCCGGTTTGTCGTCTGGTCGATTACGGCAAATATCAGTATGAACAGACCAAACGACAACGACAAGCGCGCAAAGCGCAAAAGCAAGTCGAAGTCAAGGAAATTCGACTGAGACCTAAGACCAGCGAGCATGACACAGAGGTGCGCGTGCGACAGGCCCGCAAATTCCTTGAAAGCGGTGCCAAAGTCAAAGTGCGCCTGCGATTTCGCGGTCGCGAGATCCAACATTCTGACGTCGCGCTCAAGATCATGGAAGATTTCGCGACGCAACTTGCAGATGTGGGCCATGTGGAAATTCGCCCCAACATGGAGGGGCGAAGCCTGCTGATGATCCTGGCGCCGCTCCCGAACCGTCCCCAGTCGAGCAAAAAGGCGTCTTCTTCGGCCAAGCCCCAGAAG
>WFTO01000226.1 GCA_015485435.1 Anaerolineae bacterium
AACAATTGCGATGCGCGCAGCAGATCATCTTGGATGGAGACAAGGGAAGGCGAAGAACGGCGACGGAACACGATCGACCCCAAAAAGAGGCGGGAGATTTGAAAAAACAACGCTGTGTGGTGTACACTTTGTGATGAAAGTATTATACATCTTCTCTTCCAGAAACGAGCACTTTCTCAGGCATTGTAACACGCCTTAGCAAAAATGTTTGGCCAACTTATCTGCGAAGGACTTCCATCATTATGATCACAGAATGGGGACGCCGTAATTTAAAGGTCGTCTTTGAGCCGATAGCGGGCGTTTTTCGTGCGTTGCATATCACCCCCAACGTCATCACTTTGTTGGGTTTCTTGTTGAACCTTGTTGTAGCTTATCTGATTATGATCGATCAAGTGCGTTGGGCTGGAGGCGTGTTTTTGATCGCCGCTGGCGCCGACGCCATTGATGGCACCCTGGCGCGACAATTGGGCGTGCGAAACAAATTCGGCGCATTTTGGGACAGCACCCTCGATAGACTGAGTGAATCCTTTGTCATCATGGCCATCGGCTATGTTTTCGCCGCCCAGGGTGAGCCATGGGGCGTCCTGATTGCGTTTTTGGCTTTGATAGCGAGTTATCTGGTAAGTTACACGCGAGCCCGTGGGGAAGGCCTGGGCGTTGACGTCAAAGTAGGCATAGGTACCCGGGTGGAGCGATTTATTGTTATGGCGCTGGCGCTGGTTCTCAATCAGCTCCTCATTGGGCTGATCGTCATAGTTGTGTTGGCTGGAATTACCGTTTTGCAACGAATGTGGGTTGTGTATAAGATCACCCACGAGATGGCGGCCGCCGAAGAAGCCGCTGAACGCGCTGAAGAGACTCATCGCTGAGGAAAACTGCCCAACTCCTCAGCTGTTTCTATAAAAATATCGGAACGCCCATGAACGTCAATCCGGACGATAGAGCCGGAAGATCACCTTTCGAACTGAAAGAATGATGTGAGACGACAAGATAGGGCGGTGATGAGACAAACATTTACGAAGCCTGGGTGGTCTATTTCCGCCCAACTTCATCCATGTTCATCTCAGTGGTCTGTTCAGAAAATTAACTTGGAGCAAACCAGAGCACGGTTACATGCCCTGACGTCGAATTCACGTCATTTTTGTAGGCCCATGGGAATAAACGCGAACAGCGGATACCACTGAAAAGCGCTTCTCAAAGGCCAGTTTGCGGAAAGGAGGAGAGTCGGATATGATACAAGCGATCATGGGTGCATTTTGAGAAGCTGTTCTGGCCATCGCAGCATCCAATCGAGGCGAATTCGGAAACTTTTTCTTTAGTAGCATTTCCCCCGTAACTTTTTTCCGCGTCCCCCGTCTTGACTCACGAAAGCGTATTACCGCCAACGTTTTCCGCCTCGGAGGCGGCGCTGGTGGAGCGGGCCGCTGCGCGAGACCCCGATGCCATCGCCAAGCTCTACGATTTATACGCGCCTAAAATTCAAAGCTTCATTTACCATCGAACTAGCGATCCCTTTGTCACCGAAGATCTAACGGCGCAAGTGTTTTTGCGGATGCTAGAAGCCATGCGAGGCGGGAAGGGCTGGCATACATCGTTTTCAGGTTGGATCTACCGCATTGCCCACAACCTGATTGTTGATTATTATCGAAAGAAAGGTCAAGCATCTTACACCAATCTTGATGACGCCCCACATCTGCCCGCTGGCGATGGAGACCCCTACCGAACGACAGCGGAAAAGTTGGAGCGGGACGCGCTTTTGCGCGCGATCAACCAGCTCACACCTGAACAAGCGCAAGTCATTACACTACGTTTTTTGGAAGGCTATAGCATCGCTGAAGTCGCTAACATCATGAATAAATCGGAGGGAGCAGTCAAGGCTCTTCAGTTTCGCGGCATGGCCACGCTACGCCGCATTTTGGAACAAACTTCATGATCATCGACGAACGTCGTCTGCAGGATCTCTTTGAAGAGATGCTGGAATCCCAGGGGGAGTCCCAACCTGGTGATTTCAACGCGAGCGATGCCAGCGCGGAAGGGTTGAGAAAGTTGCTTCATTTGGCCCGTACTCTGGAGGATATGGGCCAGCAACCGATGCCAGACGCCGCGGCATCGTTGATGCGCGCGCGGGAGAGGGTGTTGCAATCCATTCCGGTCAATGTCCCCCAAACATCGCCGCGCACCCAGGCATCGGTCAAGACTCCCTTCTGGCAACGTTGGCGTCTTGTCCTGGCGCCCGCCATGGCATGGGCGCCGGCCGCTCTGGTGCTGGTTCTCTCTGTGGTGATCCTGATGGCGGTAACTGTTTCGGTTTCGGCCGGAGCGATGCCAGACAGCCCCTTTTATCCCATCAAGTTGACGACTGAAAATCTGATTCTGAAGATGGCTTCGGAACCGCAACGGGCGCAAATCGAAGCCGCGCGCAACTATCATCGCTTACGGGAGATCAAATACGCTCGCGATCGCGGGATCATTGTGCGGGTGCCATACGAAGGCGTGGTGAAAGGGTGCGAAGGGTATCGGTGCAAGATCGGCTCATTTACTGTGGCCATGGATCCATTATTGGCTGCGAAATTGCAACCCGGGGACAGAGTCCAGGTGATGCTTCAAGTCCTGCCGGATGACAGCTTGATGGCTCTTTCTGTGCGGCCGGGACGCGCGCGTATCCCGCAGCCCGCCCCCACGCGCTTGATCGCCGAAAAGGACGCGCACATCCTGCAACCTGGCGAAACGTTGGTGTCACGCCCCACCGATACGCCCATAGTGCTCAAACTCCCACCTGCGCCCAACGCGGCCAAAAAACCGGTAAAACAACCCACTCGAAAGCCAGCTTCCGCTAAAAAGAAGCCCACCGCAACGCATGCGGCGCAACAAAAGCGAACGTCTGCCCCTGCAACAACACCGCAACGTCCGGTGATGGTGAGCACTGCCCCGCCGGTCTCGCTGCCGCCTGCGCAGCGTACCCTGGCTCCCACCCCCACGCCGGTTCCTACGGCAACCACACTCCCCCGTCAACCATCACATACCCCAACGCCGCCTGAGCCGACCAAACGCAAACCCCAAATCGGAACCGCTACACCAGTGCGCCGACCTTTGGGGGACGCCAATGAGGCCAAGAGCAAAAAAGACAGTGTCAAAGCGAAAAAAGTTGTCAAAGGCAAGATCAAGCGCATATATCGGGCTCGGGGTCGGGTCGTCTGGGTAGTGATTGGCCGCAATCGCGTCTATCTGACGCGCAACACCGTCATTGATGGCAAATTGAAAATTGGGCAACTGGCGACCGCTCAAACATTTGTCAAAAAGCGACGGCATTACGCTTCGAAGATCGTTATCGGGCGTTCTACGCCCGCAGCGACGCCGTCCACCCGATCGCGACCCGAAAAACCGAAGGCGCCAGCGCCCACCCCGGGTCAGCGTGATATCCTTCCTCCTGTGCGTCGGACGACGCCCGCTCCCTGACAACGCTTGAGCGGGGACCCGTGGAGAGGGGTAGGACGACAGTCATATGCTGTCTGTTGAGCTCCGTTGGGGGCAGGGGCTTGTCACAACAACATAGGCGCCCCATTCTCCTCATGACCCCCTGTGGATTCGGTAGAATTGGTGGCTGTTGGGATTTGACCAATAGCGCTGCAATCATTACAATTATGTTTTGGCGCATCAACGCGCCCAGAATCCGATTGTTGCACCCTTCGTGAACCGTGTTTGATAACCTTTCTGATAAACTCCAGGACGTTTTTGACAATCTGGGCAAAAAAGGTCGCTTGACCGAAGCTGATGTCGACAAAGCCCTAAGGCAAGTGCGTCTCGCCTTGCTGGAAGCGGATGTCAACTACAAGGTGGTCAAGGACTTTACCACCCGGGTGAAAGCGCGCGCGGTCGGTGCAGATGTGATGCACAGCCTTTCTCCCGCGCAACAGGTCATTAAAATCGTCCACGAAGAGCTCATCCAGACATTGGGCGAAGCGGCTCCCCTCAACCTCTCTGGCACGCCCCCTCATGTCATCATGTTGGTGGGCTTGCAAGGGTCGGGCAAAACGACCACGGCCGGAAAACTGGCTCGGCGTTTGCGAAAGCAGGGGCAGCGTCCGTTGCTCGTTGCTGCAGACACCTATCGTCCCGCTGCTGTGAAGCAACTCGAGATCTTAGGCGAACAGTTGGATATCCCGGTTCATAGCGAAGGAGTGGCACCTCCTCCCCCCGATATCGTCAATCGCGCGCTGAAGCGGGCCCGTAAAGAAGCCCGCACCGTAGTCATCATCGACACGGCGGGGCGGCTCACCATCGATGATCAAATGATGGATGAGCTGGTGAAGATCAAAGCCCTATCCAGCCCCAACGAGGTTTTGCTGGTGGCCGATTCGATGACCGGACAAGAAGCGGTACGTGTGGCTTCGGACTTCCATCGCCAGGTCGGTTTGACAGGCATCATCCTCACGAAAGTGGATGGCGATGCGCGCGGCGGTGCGGCGATCTCCATGAGAGCGGTTACCGGCGTTCCCATCAAATTCGTGGGCGTAAGCGAAAAGTTGGACGGCCTCGAACCATTTTATCCGGATCGCATGGCCTCTCGCATTCTCGGTATGGGGGATGTCCTCACCATGATCGAGAAGGCCGAAGAGGTCATGGATAAAGAGGAAGCGTCCCGCATGGAGAAAAAGCTCCGAAAGGGCGAATTCGACCTGGATGACTTCCTCAAGCAAATGCGACAGGTGCGCAAAATGGGCCCCCTGACCTCTCTGCTGGGGATGATTCCTGGCATGGGGCAGCTGGCGAAAGAAATCGATCCTGAAACGACCGATAAGCAGCTTAAGCACGTCGAGGCCATAATCAGCTCGATGACCCTTGAAGAGCGTCGCAACCCCCGTATCATCAACGCCAGCCGTAAGCGCCGCATCGCTAAAGGCTCAGGCACCTCGGTGCAAGAAGTGAACGAGCTGCTTTCCCAGTTCCGGCAGATGCAACGACTCATGAAACAGCTGCAGTCGAATAAACGCGGTGGTCTGGGGGGACTTTTCGGAGGTCTTGGATTCTGAAATTTCTTTTTTCGAATGGCCGAAGATGAACCATGTCTGTTGTCATCACAAGTCCTTATTCGCGGCATTTCATCTTTTGCCTCTGACACTCAACCCGTATTTCAATTACCCAATTCATCAGGAGTAGATTTAAAGCAATGGTACGTATACGATTACGCCGTACAGGAGCTAAAAAACAAGCTTCCTACCGAATCGTGGTGGCCGATCAGCGTTCGCCCCGCGATGGCAAATTCATCGAGATCCTGGGATGGTACAATCCCCGCACGAATCCACCAAGCTTCAAGATCAACAAGGAGCGCGCCGAATATTGGCTTAGCCAGGGCGCGCAACCTAGCGAAGCAGTGGCCCGTCTTCTCAAGAAGATGGAGGCCGCTGAGGTCGAAGGTGCGGAGGCTGCCTGAATCCCCAGCATGCTCGACAACTGACGCTTCGTGAACGCCGCCCCGACCTGGGGCGGCGCTTCTTCCCCTCGAGGTCAACCATGCAAGACGTGATTCGCTTTATCGCTCGTTCTCTGGTAGAAGAACCTGACCGAGTTTATGTAGACGCCCGCAGAGTGGGCAGCACCCTGTACGTCGATGTCACCGCCGCCCCCGGCGATGTGGGGCGCCTTATTGGCCGCAAAGGGCGCACAGCGCAGGCTATCCGCGCGGTGGCCAAGGCCGCGGCAGCCCGAGAAGGCCTCCGCGTGGTCGTCGATATCGACTGATCCGGCGGCCTGGTTCACACATGCATCGATTATTGTCCCCGACGGAGGTGCGTCGCACTTGGACTATCTAGCTTGGAATTTGTGGCCATGACCAGGAAAAGAGATGCGTTCATGGCTGTGGGGCGTATTGTGGGCGCCCACGGCATTCGTGGTGAGATCAAAGTCAAACAACTTACCGATTTCCCCGAACGCTTTGCTCCCGGCTCCTTGCTTTATTTGGAAGAGGAGACTTTCCAGCGGGAAGTCCTTGCCTCGCGTCCGCATAAAGGTATGATGTTGATCCGCCTTTCTGGATTGAATGATCGAAATGCCGCCGAACGCCTGCGAGGTAAGCATCTTTTCATCGCCCGCGAGGAAGCGATGGACCTGGATGAGGATGAATACTATGAGGACGAATTGGTGGGCTTACAGGTGGAATCCATAGAAGGGGTGTTTTTGGGAGAATTAACCGAAATCATTTGGACAGGCGCCAACGAAGTGTATATTGTCCAAGGGCCAAAGGGTGAGGTTTTGATTCCAGCCATCGCTCAGGTGGTGCAGGAGGTCGATCTGGAGTCAGGGGTTATGCGGGTCACACTACTACCCGGATTGGTGGATTGGGACTGATGGGGGTGATGTGTTGCGTAGCATCCTGATGCAATGGAGAAATATGAAGTCCACTTGGCGGCTCTGGTTCGTGGGACTGATTTTACTGGGCGCGCTTTTTCTAGTGGCCTCATGGAGGATCATCCCTCGCCTCCCTGAGACGCAAAAAAACGAGGACATTGCGCCCTCCACGCCTGACGAATTTCTTATTCTTGTCGCACTATTCAAACACGAAGGGGGCGAAACCTACTATTTCGGCGCAGAGTTGGCCAATGATCTGCGTCAAACCCCGCATCTCAAAGGCGCCTATCGCGTCGAAACGTTGCGACAGGCTCCGTCAGAAGAAGAAATTCCCCAGTGGATGCAGCAGCTCAACGCCCGCATCCTGGTTACGGGACGATACGATGAAAAGGCATTGGATGCATGGGTATATTTCGCGCCTCCATCCGAAGCACCTCCGCTTCCCGAAGGAAGCGATGGCCCACCCACCTATTTTTACGGGCTTGGCCCAACTCGATATCATCTCTACGCTCCACGCGGCATCGGGCGTCCGTTGCAATATTTGCAATACTGGATGATAGCGCAAAGCCATTTTTGGCGTGGCGCGTATGATCAGGCGCTGACGCGTTTTGAACTCTCGCAGCAAATGCTGCCAACCCAGGTTCCGCTTGACCGACAGCAAGCCATGGATCGGTTCGCCGCCGACATATATTGGCATATGGGGTATATCACCGGTCCCATCCGTGGAGACTGGGCTGTCGCGCGAGATATCTTCTATCGCGCCATGACTTTAGACGCGGGGTCATTGGCCTCCATCCTGGGGTTGGCCCAATCGTTGACCCATCTGAACGAACCCGAGCAGGCCCTCGATGTATTGCAAGCCGCCTTGCGCGAAAAGCCTGACGCCTGGCAGATATATTTTGCCATTGCAGAGATCAAAGGCCAACAAGGGGCGTTTGAAGAGGCGTTGGCACTGTATGAAAAGGCCATTTTTATTCTTTCTGAGCGTAATTCGACGCAAAATCGACAAGCGTTGGCCGACATCTACTTTTATCGAGGCTATTTCTTTTACGAAAATGAGGAATACGCCAGCGCATTAAGTGATTACCAGCAATCCCTGGCGTTGGGTCGGAACGATGTGTATTTGTTAAGCAATCTCGGCTGGACCGCCTATCTGCTAGGTGATTATGAGACCGCAGCCCAGGCTAGCAGTGAGGCTACAGCCCTGGCGCCAGAAAGGCCGGACCTGGCCTTTAACAAAGGCTTGCATTTATTGGCCGCTGGGCGGTATGATGAAGCAAAAGCAGCCTACTCGGAAGCAATTCAATTGACATTGCAGATCCCAGATACATTGACTCGAAGCACCTATTTCGGTGGCGCATATTACGACTTGGATGATCTGGTCCAGCGTCGTCCTGACCTGGAATCCATTATTCGTGATATTCAACAGCAAATCGACATTGCAAACGGCTAAGCCAGTGACGTTTTGGATCTTAGTCATAGTTGTTCGTCAGGGAAAACATCAACGGGTTTGTTTTTCCCCGGTATATCTACAATAAAGTCGAATTGCTCGGTGGCATGCTAACATCATTTCATCAACCGTTCACCATCACTGTCCTTAGAAAAAGGGTGTTTTGGCAAGTTTCCGTTTCGAGAGCCTGGCTATCCAGCACGTTGCAGTGCGTACGATTTCTGTTAGGCTTTCCATTTTGATTTTTGGCGTTCAACATCGATTCAAGACTCTCGGACCCCAGCCCCCGGAGGTTTCCCATGCGCACAATCCGCTTCCCCCAAGCCCTGTTGCTGTTGGCGCTCTTCATTGCCTTGATGTCATTGGTGGGTTGCCGCGGCGAATCTGAGCCCGTCGCCTTTGACGCTACTCCTGAGGCTACCTTCGTTAATGAAAATGTGGGATCTTTCCCGAATGCCAATGCTGTTCCTGCAACCATCATGGTGAAGACTGCATTGCGACCGGCCATCGATCCTGTTTGTCTGCAGCCGCGGGAAGGTTTCACGCTGGTGTCGGCGCCCATGCCTGAGGATGGCTTGGAGCCGGGGATGATCCATGTCTTCTGTGCTGTGGGCGCGCCCGTTGGCGAGATGGTTACATTCACCTTGCAATCGCCAGACAATGAAACCCAAACGTTTCAGGTGGTCAGCGTGGATCAGGGGGGCGTGTCGGTGGCAGTGCAGCCCATTACCATTGGCGCCGATGCCATGCCCGGAACATGGACCCTTACCGCCACCGCCCAGGATCAGTCGGATCAGCTGACGTTTCGGGTCAAAAAAGCAACGCAGCCGTTCCTGGTCTTGGCAGAGCCCATCACCGATGACCCTTCCATCATAAAAGTGGACGTCGGCGGACTTGCTCCCAACGCATATGTGCATTTCGCGGTGTATCGTTTACAACCAGGGCAAACCGAGGATGGCATGGCCCTTGCTCAGGGCGAGCTCCTCATCGAAAACCTGATTCAAGTCGACGAAGAGGGGCGGGCAGAAGTGCAATTGGACGTTGCTGATCAACCTGGCGGCCCTTATTTGTTTGCATTATTCCCACCCGATCAACCAGCCACAGCCTCCACAGTTATTCGACTGCCTGAACAAGAACGCGTGGCGTTGGCCGTCAATATCCGTCGCGGCGGCGTAGAACCGGGCCAAGCCGTCACCGAACAACCAGGAGAATCCCCAGCCCAGCCGGTGAGCGCCTCGCCAGAGGACTTTCCTCCTCCCCCCGCGTTAATTGAAGGAAGCGGAGGCCTGCCTGACGCCATCGCGGTAACGATCCCCAACGCTGCATTGCCAGCATGTTCACCTTCAACAACGCCAACGATTCAGCTCTGGCCCGGCGAAGGCGAAGTCGGCCAGTGGTGGTATGGTTGCGCCGCTGGCTTTGCCCCGAACACGCCGTTGCGCGTGGATGCAGTGTTAGGGAATGGGACATCCACCTCCTTTGATTTGACAGCAACCGACGATCAGGGCGTGAAGACTTTCCGTTGGTATGCCCTGCCTTCGGAAGGCGCTGGGCAGTTCGCCATCACCCTTTCTGATGCCAAGGGCAACCAGGCGAGCGCCCAATGGCGCATCAATCCGACCACCCATCCTCATGTATTGGTGTATCCTCATGTGGTCATTAACGATGTGGGGGCCGAATTGTTGCTGACTGGCTTTCCGGCGAGAGGCGCTGTGCGATTGGGCGTTTATCGTCTTGTCGATGGCAACGGTGTTTTGGTCCAAACGCTTGATGTGAAGGTCGACAAAAATGGGGCCTTTCAAGAGCCTTTCCGCATTACTCAGGCATTGGAGCCTGGCATTTACGCACTGCTGGCTCAGAGCGCACCCACCTATCAATTTGCCGGGATCGACGCGCCCGCAACGGCGATCGAATTCTTCAGTGTCGGTGTGCCTTTACCCGAAACGTATGAATTCTATACTTTATTCCTGGGACGCGAGCGGGACAATCAGGTGGCTACAGGAGAGGAGATCGTCGGTGAGGTGGCGGTTCCCTCAACATCGGGCATGCCCACCACCTTGACAATCCCTGTCGACAACAGCCCTCCACCAACCTGCCCAGACGCCGAGGCCGGAAAACCTGCCATCTGCATGATGCCGACCACGACTCAACGCGCCACCTATGTGTACATGCTTATGCACGGGTTTAAGCCGGGCACGAAATTCGTGGTGACGGTCACGACTCCCAAAGGCGTCGTGGTGAAACTCAACGTTCAGGCCAATGACGTGGGCATTGCCGATGCTCATTGGTATGCGCTGAACAATGAGAAACTGGGCACCTATCGCGTGCGTATTCGGGGCGGCAAAATGAAGTTCAGCGGCGCTTTCAAAGTGGTCAAAGCCACGTCGCCACAAGTGGTGGTCCAACCACGCTCCCCGCAACCTGGAACGCCAGTCATTATTAGTGTCAGTGGCCTGGAAGCCAACACCACCTACGTGCTTGCCCGGTATCGCAGCAAGGGAGACGTCGGAGGCCAGGTGCAGTTCGAATTACTCGACACCGTGGACATCACCACAGGCAAGGGCGGTGGCGCTCAGGTGACATTCAACACTAAACAGAAGGATGCAGGGACACTGTTCCTGGCGACGGTTTATGAAAAAGATGGGTCCCAACCTTTGGCCAAAGAAGTCTATGCCCCTGGCCTGGAACTCTACCTGCGATACCCCTTTGCCTGGGGACAAAACTCGCAGGAAGGAAATTAATTGTCGCGGAGTGTATCGTGACGGACGAGTTAACGCTCATTCATAAGCAAATTCAGGCCTGCCAGCGTTGTGTGCTGGCAGGCTTTCCCATTCAGGGGCCGCCCATTTTTTCGGGAAATGTGCATGCCAGGCTCATGGTCATTGGCCAGGCCCCTGGTCGTGTCGAAGTCAATGAAACCCATCGGCCTTTCAGCGGCAGCGCAGGGAAACGCCTTTTCTCATGGTTTCAACAGGTGGGATGGGATGAAAAAACATTTCGCCAGACCTTTTATATGACCTCTGTGACGAAGTGCTTTCCTGGCCCCAACCGGTCGGGACGAGGCGATCGCGCTCCTACTCGGAAGGAGCAGCGCTTGTGTGAGGAATGGCTATTGGCCGAGATTGTTTTGGTCGATCCTGAAGTCGTGGTTCCTGTGGGGAAATTGGCGATCGAGCGTTTTTTGGGGCGGGGACGGAAACTGGTGGAAATTATCGGAGGCAGATATCAGATCGATGGTCGTATTGTCATTCCATTACCTCATCCTTCTGGGGCCTCGGCCTGGATTCAAGTGCAGGCGCATCGTGTGCTCATCCGTCGAGCGCTTCAACAGCTGGCTATCGTGAAAGAAGAATTGGGGCTATAAGGCCATTACAAAATCTGGGCCGTTCTCTCTTTCTTTGTCGAGGCAAGTCGGTCCTTTCATTCTCGTAGCCAGGTGACATAACCCGATTTATCTTGCAAATGGCCATCTCCAGACTACATGCTGCACTGCTGATTGATTCCGACCCCCGATTCCCTGACTTTCTTTGCTCGCCGATGGCAATTGGTCTATAAT
>WFTO01000227.1 GCA_015485435.1 Anaerolineae bacterium
GACCAGGGATAATCGTCCGCCAATGCTTTCCGCTCGCTCACGCATAGAGGTGAGCCCAAAGCTTCGTGACGCTCCATCGAGCCTCAAGGGAGATTCTGGGAAGCCAATGCCATTGTCTGCGACACGCAATTCCAACCATTCTTCTGCCAACAATAGTTGAACATCTACCAG
Source organism: Anaerolineae bacterium (assembly GCA_015485435.1). Classification (GTDB taxonomy): domain Bacteria; phylum Chloroflexota; class Anaerolineae; order J102; family J102; genus M2005. The sequence continues at coordinate 172 of WFTO01000227.1, forward strand.
GTTGGCTCGGGCGTGTTTGCGTACATTGGTCAGTGCCTCTTGGGCGATGCGCATAAGCTGCAATGCGACATCTGTAGGCGCTGTGAGATCGGGCGGCTGGGCGGAAAATATCACACGGATGCCGGTTTGAAGTTCGAAGTCCTCTACATAATTGCGGAGGTTTTCCGCCAGGCGGGTGGGATCATCCCAGCGCAAACGTAGTCCCTCGATGGCTTCTCTCACATCCATGTAGGCCGAACGTACAACCTGACGCATTTCTGGAAGCTCTCGTTCGATTTTTTCGTACTGTTTCTTTTGAAAAAGTCGTTCTATGCGTTCGATTTGAAAGCCCAGATATCCCAACGTTTGCGCAAGTCCGTCATGAAATTCCCGGGCCAGACGATAGCGTTCTCTCAGAGTGGCCGTTTGCTGCAATTCTTGTGATAATTGCGCATTGCGTATGGCCAACGCGATCTGATGGGCGAATGTTTGCAATAGGTCCGCATGGTGGGGTTGCAGTCCTTGTGGGCGTTTTGTGCCTAAGAAAAGCACGCCAAAAGTTTCACCTTCGCTGAGCAGAGGCAGGGCCGCGGCGCTACGCAATCCATGACCTTCATGGTTGGCCAAAGATTGGATGATGAGCGCGCTATCAGCGTAGGCTTGCTGGGCTAGTTGCTGCGCGAAGCTGAATCGGGCGGATGCGAAATCATCCATACCCGATTGAGCCAGGCACACCCATTGCTTCATGCCCTCTTCATACAGGAAGATGGCTCCAGCCTGCGCTTTCCAGCCCATGATCGCAGTCTGCAGGGTTTGATGCGCCAGGTCCGCGAGGGATTTGTGGCTGCGAGAGGCGTTATCCAGGGAGTGAAGCGCCTCCATTTGACGTTCACGGGAACGCAGGCTATCGACCGCGAATGCAATCACACCGCCCAAAATGTTCAACAGATGCGTTTGTTCCTCCCGTGGCCCATCTGCTGAGGGAAAATAGGCAGAGAGGATGCCGATTCGCTCCTGGTCTGTATGAATCGGCAAGCAAACCAGCGAGTGAATGCCATCCTCTTTGGCTTGCTCGGCGACGCCTTCAAACAGCGGACAATCGCTTTCCACATGGGCATGAAGCATACTGCATGTGCGACAACGCTCCGCAGCCACACCGGAATCCAGATGTTCACGAAACGCATGTGCATAATCATCGCTTAATCCCCACGCCATGGCCAGATTCAACGTCTGGCTCTCCTCATCGAAGGTGACCATCGTGGCCGATTTGGCTTCTGCCAGCTGTGATGGGGCCTGAACAGCTAGCTTGTAGACTTCATCCTCATTGGGAGCGGATGCGATGTACTGTCCCAGACGGTCCAGAGCCAGCAATTTTTCATGGCTGTCCTCGAGCTCGGCAAAGGCCTTGCGCAACTCTTGTTCTGTCTCAGCCTGTCTGGCGGCATTGTTGGCGATATAAGTCAATCCCCACCAGACCACCACGCTCCCAGTAACCGAATAAACCAGCACCTCAAGCCACCACCCGAAAGGGGAATGCAGGGGGCGGATCACCCATTCCACAAAGATTTGATGCAACGCCGCCATGGCGATGACCAGCAGGGGCGCGTTCCACCGCAACAGTCTCAGTTGTTGATGAAAAGGCTGTCGCCGCAGATGGCGCCAGAGGTCGAGAAAGTGGCCTTGCATAAAAAAACTTTACTAAAATCACACTTTTCTGTCAACCGAAAAAATGTAATTCAGCTCTCTTTGCTTGTGAAGACTACACGCCGCCCCGGACTTTGGACAGATGGGCCGCATAAGGTAGACTAAATTCTCAATGCTTTTGTTGGATTCGTGGACGATGCCCACGATAGAATCTGACATCTTTCCAGCAACTCACACTATCAGCCTATGTTGCCCACTTTTTCTCCAAAACTTCCTGGCTTAAATCTGAGCGTGGGATCATTTCTTCCCCGCATTTTGTTGCCAAGTTCCGAAGGAATGCCATTGAGCCCCATCGATATGGTGGAGCCCAACGCGCTGGCGGTGGCAATTTACAATCCCGCGGCCGTTAACCCCTTCCCACTGCCTCCTCCCGGCCTGGACTACGAGGCCCGGTTGGCCATGTTGGAGGCGCGCGACGTAGGATTGTATGTGATCAGCGGGCTCTCTGTTGCCAAATTGACGAGCTGGCGTGAGCAGGTGGGGTTGAATATCCCCTTTTTAAGTGATGAAGCAGGCGAATTTGCCGCAGAGATCGGAATCCCAATCAAACAGGTGGATCAACGGAATTTTCGCACCCATGTCGCTTTCGTTCTGCATGAGGACCGGGTGCTGGCTGTGCTTCTGGAAACCGATTTGGCGCATAATTTTGAAGGTCTGCTGACCGCTTTGGACATTGCCGAAGGGCGCGAGCCTGGTGTGTATGATCTGCCCGATAAACCTGCCTATTGAGGTTTCTTGATGCACTCATCGTCAAATTCATGTGGTCGAAATGGCTGATCTCATGGATGCGCCACGATTGGTTGGCCTGAAAACGTATGTGGCCGATGTTGGTCGCACACGAGATTTTTGGAGCCAACATTTCGATTTAACGCCCTTTGAGCAGGATGTGGCCTTGCGTTATCGGCTAGGAGAATTGGTTTGGGAACAGTGGCCGGGTGGTCGATTTTGTGGAACACGTGGGCCGCATGGGGTCTTGCCAGTATTTGGGATCGAAGATTTCAGCCAGGCTCGCGGTTATTTGCAGGCCCACCACATTCCCATTGTGTTTGAGGAATTGATTCCTGGCCTGAATTTGCTCATTTTTCTTGATCCCGATAGCAACCCTTTTGAATTGGCCCAAGAAACCGATCCGGGCGAGTGGGATATAGCCGCGCGACGGGCCCTTCGTACGAAACAACGTCGTGATCCTCCTCAAGAACAACCGATTATCTTGCAAGGGATCACGGAATTAACGATTTATACCCATGATATCACCGCCAGCGTTCATTTTTATAAGGATGTTGTGGGGTTGCCTGTAGGACTTGCTTATTTTGCCCATGTCCATCTGGCCGCAGAAAACGTCGTCGTGGTCCTCCGCACCACGCGATGGCATTGCAAGGCCAGAGAGCAACCACATGGTTCAGAGCCAATCTTTGCTATTAAAGATTTGGAGGCCTTGAGGGCCAGGTTGCTGCGGGCGGGTTATGAACCATCCGATGAGGATGGCGGGATGGTGGTGCGTGATCCTGTGGGGATTCCCTTGCATTTTCGCAGCAAGAGCCAAGAGGCGCCTTTATAAAACATCCCTGGAAAATGAGGCTGATTTATGTGGTGAAACCCCCTCATTTCGCAGTGAAAATTTTTGTGAGTGCAATTTGGCGCGAAATTGCTTCTTGGGGTATACTCTAGCGCGTTCGAGCAGGAATCCCCGCGCCTTCTTATTCTTATGACTCATTTTCGCATGATTCTGTGTGCCAGAATGCAATGAAGCATCCTGATTGGGCGCCTATCGCCATCAAACTGGCCATTCTTGTTGGCCTCACCCTGCTCTTGCCGCTCTTTTTGGGCGTGGTTTTTGATATTCTTGCTGACACAGCGCCCCTGGGCACTCTGTTCGGAATGCTCTCAGGGATCTTTCTGGCGACCATTTTGGTAATTCGCACCATTCAATCGCGCTATTTGACCATTGCTCCGGTTTCTGAAGCCGAAAACGAAGAAAAAGGAGAATCATCCTAATGAGCAAATTGCTCCAGCCGAAACCTCTCGCCATTACCATTGGCACACTCGCCCTTCTCGTTATCGCCATCCTTTTTGTAAGGGTGCCGCTTCCAACCATCTTGCTACCCGCCGAGGTGATCCCTGGTCTGGCTATTGGTGGTTTTAAGATCACCAACACCTTCATAGCCACAATCCTGGCTGATATCATCGTGCTATTGTTTGGCTTTTTGGCTGTGCGCAAGATGCAGGAGGTGCCAGAGAGCAAGTTGCAAAATATTTTTGAGTGGGTAGTGGAGATTTTCGACGGCATGTTGACCGATATCGGTGGGAAAGAGAAAGCGCGTGCGTGGTTGGCTGTCTTTATGACCATTTTGCTTTTCCTGCTCTTTGCCAACTGGCTGGAGCTGGTCCCGGGCGTGGATAGCATTGGTTATATCGAGCCATTAGAGGTCGCTTATGCCGAAAAAGGGGTCGGCGTTGGTTATGAAATCCAGCACATTGGGCCCTTTATCACCCTGACCAACGAACAGGTGACCCTGACCGATGAAGAAAAACATGAGATCGAAAAAGAATTTCATGAAGCGGAAGCGGCTGGGGAGAAATATCATCCCCATGATCCCAAGGGATACGTGCTGACTCCCTATGTGCGCGCCGCGGCTACTGACTTGAACCTGACCATCGGACTGGCCCTGCTTGTGGTGTTCTGGAGTCACATCATCGGGTTCCGTCGTTTGGGCCCCAAATACGCCCGACGTTTCGCCCTACCTGTCATCACGGGGATGAAACCCATCGACCTCTTCGTCGGCATTCTGGAGTTTATTTCCGAGTTCGCCAAAATTATCAGCCTTTCCTTCCGGTTGTTTGGTAACATCTTCGCCGGACAGGTATTGCTTTTCGTCATGGCATTCCTGGTGGCGTTCTTGCTGCCCTTGCCCTTTATGGGGCTTGAGCTGTTCGTAGGCTTCATGCAAGCCTTCGTCTTCGCCATTCTTACCTTTATTTACTTCGAGCAGGCCACCCACAGTCATGCGGGCGACGAGCATCATTAAACCATTCTTCATGTCGATATAACACAAACCTGTCTTTTGCGGGTTTGTTTTTCAAACAGACAACATTTTCAACCAACTTTTCACGGAGGATATGAATTATCATGATTGAAATCCTTTCCCCTGGTCTCGCCATCGGTTTGGGCGCCATCGGCCCTGGTATCGGCATCGGCTTGTTGGTGATGGGTGCGTTGCAAGCCATGGGACGCAACCCCGAAGTCGCCGGCGAAATCCGCACGAACATGATTCTCGGTATCGTCTTCGCAGAGTCCATCGCGATTTACGCCCTGGTCGTAGCTCTCCTGTTGCTGTTTGTGGGCGCGCCTGGCCTGAAATAAGGCTGAGGACTCGTAATCGGTTTCGCCCTCACAGCTCAAGGAGGTTGATTATATGGAGGCATTAGGCCTGAATGGCGCCTTTTTGTTGGCGCAAATTGTAAACTTTTTCATTCTTTTCTTCCTGCTCAAGAAGTTTGTCTTTCCGCCGATCATTCACATGTTGGATGACCGCAAGAAGCGGATCGCCGAAGGGCTGGCAGCAGCTGACGTCGCCCGCCGCGAGGCGGAAGAGGAACGCAAGCGGTTGATGGCGCAGATCGAGGCGGAGCGGGCCGAAGCCCAGAAGCGCGTTGCCGCCGCCTCGGCGCAGGCCGAAAAGGTCCGGGAAGAGATTTTGGCGCAGGCTCGCCGCGAAGCCGAGGAGATTAAAACCCGCGCCATCGAAGAAGCAGAAGCAGAGAAACAGCGCATTTTGGCTGAAGCGCATAAGCAGATTGCCGAATTGGCCATGCTGGCTGCGGAACGCGTCGTGCGGGAAGGGCTGGATGAGAAAGTCCAGCACCAGATTATCGAAGACTTCCTGTCTCAAGTGAGCCTGAATTGATCATGGAACGAACGCCTGAAGCGTACACCCGAGGCATCCTGGCTGTCGCATTGGATC
>WFTO01000228.1 GCA_015485435.1 Anaerolineae bacterium
GCCTTTCCGCCGCACAGATCGGCAAACTGAAGGGATCCTCCCCCCGCTTCGGCTAACGCCTTGCAGGGGGAGGCTGGGAGGGGGGCAGTGCGCCCGGCCAAATTTGAAATTGCTGGTTAGACAGGAACGACGTTGACGGGCGTATCGAAGAAGCTGGCGGAGCCGCCGATGGGGTCAGTGAGGCTGACGTTATTCAACACGGGGTCTTCATACATGGCCGCGTTGGGGCACACGCCCGTAGCCCGCCGCGGGTCGCCTTTCACCACCTCGCCGTTGATGATGAAGTCGCTGGCGCCGTAGGCCCAATGGCCGAAGGACCAGCTGGCGGCCACCGTGCCAGGACGTATACCTTGGATAGGTTTCAACTTTCCGACAATGGGCATGACACCATGGTTGGGGAGCTTCCATACACCATCAGGATTTGTAGGAGAGACAATCTTCACCAGCTGGTCCTCTTGGAGACCCAAACGGTCTGCATCCGCCTGGTTGATGAGTACATAGTTTTCTTTGGCGACGTTAAGTTGGGCCCAATAGTTGCCGACGGTACGAGACTGGCCGCCATAAATGTGCTTGAAGGAAAAGAGGCGGAAAGGATATTGGTCGCTCTCCTCAGCCAATACACTGCCTCCCGCATCTTTAATGGGCTCGAAGAAGGGCAGGCCATAGAAGTGATCGCCCGTCATGCTATGGTAACCTGAAGCCACATTGTCCACGAAAATGTTGAACAATCCTTTGTAAGGATGGGCCAATTTCTCGCCTTTGTAAACCTTACTGAAGTCCTCGAAGCGACCGCCGCGGTTGAGCAAGTAGACGGTGCGCCGCCACAGAGACTCATCACCGATGATCTTTTTCCAACGCTCTTCATCGAAGATGGCCTTGGGCAGGTGCGCCCGCGCCTCGCGGAGGATGCGGAATTCCTCGTCATCAGCTTCGGGCACCGCGTCGGAACCGTCTTCCTTGTCGCCCCAGGCCAGGTTCGCGGCCATGCGCAGGAAGTAATCCTGACGGGTCTTGAAGTCCATACCGTCGCCAAAGCCGTTGACGCCGTAGCCAGGCAATCCCATCTTTTCAGCGATGGCCAACATAACGGCCTCCATGCTCACCGGCTGCTCCTCACCGAAAACGGTTACCTTCTCCACCAGCGGATCGATCATGGGCTGGCGGAACTTACTGGTCTTGGATTGCACCGCGGGGGTGGTGTGGGGAGTACCCCAGCGTTCCCAGATGGCGGTATCGGGGAAAAGATAGTCGGCATACATGCTGGTTTCACCGATAACGATATCGTCGGCAATGACCAGGGGGATGACGTTGGGGTCGGCGATAGCGGCCAGAGTCGGGTTGCCAGCCGGAGCAGCATAACCGGGCGTGCCTTTATGCAGCCACAATGCCTTGATAGGATAAGGATAGCCGTCAGCAGCGCTAGGGATGATCTCCTGATAGACATTGCCTGTATAGGGGAACCAGAGCCGTTTGGCGGGATAGCCATCTCGCTTGAACAGCGTACTCTTCTCGTAATGCCACTTCTCACGGGTGAGAGGCACACCAAAGGAGCCCAATTTGCCGGGATGCATGCCCTTGACGATGTTGAAGGGCTGGCCCGATTTGCTGCCATCCTCGTGCCAGTGGCTGCCGCCCGGACCCATACCGCCTGTCCACCCAGCGTTGCCTACCAGGACGTTGAGCATGATAATGGCCAGACCTGTGTAGTATCCGTTGGTGTGCTGCACCGGGCCACGATAGAGGTCTACGCCGACGCGTTTGCCATGACTGGTGAACTCCCGGGCCACTTCCTCAATTTTGCGCACGGGAATGCCGCAGATGTCGGACCATTCCTCCAGGCTGTGGGCCATGGTCTCCTCTTTGTAGAGCTGGAAGGCGCTCTTGTATTGGATGCCATTGACCGTGCCGTCGGCAAAGAGGTCGCCCTCGACGGGGTTTTCTTCATCGTTAGGGTCGACCACGACCAGCTTGCCGCCCTGACTGACGACGAATCCATCCACGTCGCCTAGGCCTACTTCGTTGGGACGCAGCAGGCGGGTGGGCTTGCCATCCTCAATCTTCACTAGCCAGGTGGCGTTGGTCCAACTGGTCTCGTCGTCTTCCGCGGCCGCGGCTTTGTTGGCATTGGCGAGATATTTGGCGTCGTATCGTTCGTTCTCGACGATCCATCTCCCCAGAGCCAGGGCCAGCGCCGCGTCCGCCCCCGGTTTCACCGGCAGCCACCATTTCGCCTTGGCAGCGGTCTTGCTCAGCCGCGGATCCACCACGGCCATCTTCATGTTGCGATACGTCAGCGACCAAGTAACCAGCTCGCTCATGGGCGTAGGGCCGAAGTTGGCCTCGAACGCTCCTGTGCCGAAGAAGATGACCATCTCAGCGTTGGCGAAGTCGGGCTTGAGATGCGTCTTGCCGCCGCCCCATTTGCCGTTACCCTTGTAGGCATTGGTCATCTGCTGGAAGGCAATATGATGGGATTGTTCGCAAATGGTTGTGTGCTCGTACCAGTTGATAGAGCCGAACGCGTCCTTGAGCCAGCGCTTGGCGAATTCCTTGCGACCATGCTCGATGCGGCCCGCCTGGAACACAAACTGATTGTTCTTGGGGCCCAGGTCGGGATGGTCGGGATCGATGAGCATGTCCAGATGGTCCGCATGTTTCGTCTTGAATTCGTCTAGGGTCATGTCGCCGCTGGCCACAGCCATGGCGTCCTCTTTCAGAGCCTTCATCAGGTCGGGGTCCTGCACGGCCCAGATTTCTTTCAGACCGGGCGTACTGGAGCCATCGGCAAAGGTGCCGCCGTTGACAATCTCATTGATGGCCTGGTCGAAGGGGATGACCTCCCACTTGTTCTCGCCTCGTTTACCAGCCCGCTTCAGTACTTTGGTAATACGATAGGGATCGTAAAGAGACTCTACACCGGCCTGGCCCTTGGGGCAGAGTTTGGCATCGATCCTGGCGGCTTTATCGAGCGGTGTGTCATAGCTGATTTGGGGGAGCATGTTCATGGGGCTGTAAGGATTGCCGTCTATCTTGACCAGCACCCCATCCAGAATCTTCCCCTTGATGGTGCAGGCAGTATGACATTGCAGGCACACACTGTAAATTGTAGTCTCCGCTGTGTTCAAGGGATAGCCTCCCGCGGCTTGCACACCACTGAACACCTGCTCATGCCCGGCCATTCGTTGAAAGGCGCCATCCACGGCGGAGGCTGCCACCATCGAACCGCCGAGTACCGCCGTCGTCTTGATAAAAGTACGCCGGGTAATTTTTGTTTCTTGGAGGGCGTCTGTTGCTGTGTCTTTTATACTCATTTTCAATTAAGCCTCCTTTTCGGCAGGGGGGGTGGTGGGGAACAGGGCGTAGCCCAGGGCGAACAGGGCCATGCCGAAGCCGACGATGCCAATGGCCAAGAACCATTCCATTGAACTGGGCATATATTGCATGCTCATGCGTGTGCTCCCCGGCACCGCTTCGATGAGCCCGTTCAGCTCGGGCAATGCCAACGGCGGGATGACGATATTTAGTCGCATCGCAAAAGTGGCGATCACGACTCCTACGCCAGCAATACCTACCCATACCGGGCTTTGGCGAGCCCGCTTCCAAAGCAACACAATGAGCGGCAACACAATGCCCAAACCAATCTGTCCAATCCAGAAGACATACCAGTAGGGTCCGGTCAAGATAGCAATCAACGGGGCAATTTCACTGGGAACAGAGCTGTACAGGGCAACGGAGTACTCGGAGAACAGGAAGAGTGACTCGATGGCCACCAATGCCAGTAATAGTTTACCCAGCTCCGAGACGACTCGTCGGTAGTCTTCTTCGTCTGGATGATCTTTAGAGAAGAACACATAAGCGACGATTACTCCGGCAACGCCGGCAGTAAAAGCGGAGAGGATAAAAAGCAAAGGGAATAAACCGCCATGCCAGGCGGGGCGTGCAGCGGCCACACCATATAGCGCGCCGCCAGCGCCCTCGTAAAGGACGACAAGCACAAGCCCGATGGCGCTTAATACCTTCAGCATCTTTGACTTCTTCTCTTCATCGTGGTACTCAAGCCAAATCATCCATACCAGAACAATCAAGAACGCGGTATATAACCAGACCTCTACAGACATCAACGAAGTAAAACTTGGACGGGTGTAGAGTTCAAAGAATCGCCACATATGACCTAGATCGAACCAAATACTGACCAGGCCAAGGGGCATGGCTATGAGTGAGACCAACAGCCCCAATCGGGCCACCGGACGGAAACGCTCCAGGCCAAAGGCGTAGAACAGGGAAGAAACCATGAAGGCACCAGCCGAAAGACCTACAAAGAAGATGTACATGGCGACCCACAGGCCCCAAACGATCAATTCGCCGTAGTTCGCCAAGAGATGGCCATAGACCAATCGCCAATAAAGGCCGATCGCCCCGACGCCAAGCATGACGATGGCAATGGCCCAATAAGCAATCGTCCACCCTTTATTTTTATTCATCGTTTCCTCCTATGATAAGTAGAAGACCTTAGGTTTCGTGCCGAGCTCTTCCTTGAGGCGGAAGCTGTAACGCTCGCGTAGCATCTCCGAAACCAGGCTGTCGGGGTCGTTCAGGTCACCAAAGTAGCGGGCCCGACCGATACAGTCATTGATGCAGGCGGGGAGCAGCCCTTCGTGCAGGCGTTCGATGCAGAAATTGCATTTGCGCACATTGCCGATAGGCGATTCATGACGGGCTTCCGGTGATCGTACCCGCTCCTCGCCATATTCGAAGGTAGGCGCGGTCTCATAGGGCTCGATCATGGGTGTGCCGTCGCCGTAGAACTCGCCGAAGTCGAAGGTGCGGGCGCCATAGGGACAGGCCGTGATGCAATAACGGCAGCCGATGCAGACGTCGTAGTCGATGACAACGATGCCCTCTTCGTTCTGCCATGTAGCGGCCACGGGGCACACATCGACGCAGGGGGGTTCCTCGCATTGCATACAGGGTCGGGGCAGGAAGACCTCCCGCACATTGGGATAGGTCCCCACTTCCTCCTTGATGACCACGGTGTAGTTGACGTTGGGCGGCGTTTTCTTCTCCGCTTTACAGGACACGGTGCAGGCGTCACAAGCCACGCATTTGGTCAAATCGATGACCATGCCCCAGCGGCGTTCGCTGGGAGGCTTCTGTAACGCTCGCTCCAGGTCCTCCATCATGCGGATGATGGCATTCTCCATCTCCATGACGGCAGGAACATAAGGCATAACTCTGAACCTCCTTGGAATGATGAAAGTGAAAGGCACACTCAGCAGCCAAAGTCGGGCTCGTCCGGCAGTGGCGTGGGCGTGGGGCCCGGCGTGGGCAGAGGGTTCTTGGAAATCCAATCTTGATAAGCGGCGTAACCTCCTTCCAGATGGTAAGCTTTGCTATAGCCCAGCTCATGCAAGATGACCAGGGCGTGCGTTGAACGTTTTTGGGAATGGCAATAAAGCAGAATATGGGCGGTCTTGCTGTTGGGAAGCTTGTCCAGATGCTTCATCAGCTCCCGCAAGGGGATATTAATGGCGCCGTCGATGTGTCCTTTGGCATATTCCTCGGGCGTGCGTACATCGACAATGAACCAATCCTTGCTGTGATTTACCTGATCCCGGACGAAGACATCGACAGGTAGACGCCAACGATGCGGGGGCAGATTCGTGAGGTAATCGTCCGCGGCCGAGGCGATGCTGGCCTGGCTGTAAAGCTCCCAGGCGGCGTCTTGTGTCGGGTCAGCAGTGATGGCCTGACGGCTCAAGTCCAGTGCCTGCTGATAGTCCGCATTGCGATAGGCTTGCTCCGCCTGGTTATACAGATCCCAATAGGCCTGCGTGTTGGCGGGCGTGGGGGTGGCAGCGGTCGCGGCGGGCGCAGTCGCGCTCTGACCGCCGCAGGCGGCGAACAAGATCGCCAGCAAGAGCATCGAGACAAGAAAGGTGAGTTTTTTCATCGTCGTTGTCAGTGGGCTTGAAAAACATCAAAGGGGATGATCGCGACGTGCTCCATTGGATACTGCGATCATCCCCTTTGCAAATCGGCAGGCGACGGCGTTTCCACCGCCACCCTATCGGCCCGCCGCCATAGGACGCCCCGTAGGTCGTGCGGGCTCGGGGACTTTGGTATGTTCACTTCCATTGTAGTCCTTATTCCTTTCCCCGACCAGCCGTAAAACCCCCAATCGTTGTCAGGGAGATCGCTATAAAATTTGTCAGGGAATTCCCCTACACTGCTATGAAAATAGAATGATCGCTGGTTGCTGAAGGTTCGCTAGGCCAAGGTTGGGCGAGCCTGCAACGGGCGTCAAACGTCAAGTGTAAAACGTCAGGTCATGACGCATGACGTGTGACGTTTGACGAAATCTGCTTCCCGCGCCGCTCTGGCCGCAAGGCGTTTTTCATTTCTTATCGGCGAGGGTTCGCTCGTGTCGCCTGCTGCGCAAGCACCGCGCGCCTACCCCTCCTCATCCAAAATCCCCAGCTCCAACGCATAGCGCACCAGCTCCACCCGGCTGCGCACGCCCAATTTCTGACGCACCCGGGCCTTGTATGTTTCCACCGTCTTCACGCTGAGGAAGAGCTGTTCCGCGATCTCGTGATTGCGATACCCCAGCGCCACCAGCCTGAACACCTGGACCTCGCGCTTGCTGAGCGTACGATAACGGGCCTCCTTTTCCGATACCTGCTTCGCTGCGGCGTGGGTTTTCCGCTCCAAAGATTGCTCCAGCAGGATTTGGGTGTGCTGAGGATGCAGATAGACGCCGCCGCTGGAAACGGTGCGGATGTCCATGATCAGTTCGTCCCCCGCGGCTTGCTTCAACACATAACCTGCGCTCCCTTCCTTCAGCGCCCGGCGCAGATAGTCGGCGTCATCGTGCATGGTAAGAATGAGGACTTTGCTTTCGGGCACAGTCGAGCGCAGGCGCTTCAGCGCTTCCAGGCCGTTCATGCCGGGCAGGTTGATATCGAGGAGAATGACGTCGGGCTGAGCCGCCAGCACCAGACTCAGACAGGAGGGGCCGTCTTCGGCCTCCCCCACAACGCGCATATCGGGCTCCGCTTCCAGCAGGGCTTTGAGCCCCGCCCGCAGCACGGAATGATCGTCGACGATGAAAACGCGGATGGCGTTCATGCTGCTTTCATGTTGATGAGAATGTCCACATACACTGACACGCCCTCGGCGCTGTTTTCGAAGCTGACGCGACCGCCGAGGAGCTCCGCCCCAAATGAACCATCCCGACGTCGCCGTTGAGAATGGATGCGGTGAAATCATGAATGAGGCCCTCGTGGCTCTGAAAACGCAGATGCTGGATTTCAGCATACTGATTTTCAAACGTCCGCGAGGTTGCCAGGGTCAGCAACTGAAGCGTTTCTCTCAAAAGTGTGGGCAATGACCCTGCCTTTGCTTATTGAGTACAAAGACGTACGTAACATCCGGATAATTCTGCGAGGGCATAAGCGTCTTCCATCAATATGGGATCCATGCTACGCAGAGCGAGATCACCCGCCACAGGATAGCCGCGATTGCGCAACTCGCTGGTGTGGAGGACTTCCATCTAAGAGCGAGCCTGCCAGGTGATAAACGCGCCCAGGAGCAACGTCAATGAGACAACGATACCCATGATCTTCGTGGGGATGCTGGTGCCTCTCACCAAACGCTAGGAGCGACGGCGCAGGACGGATGCATGGGAGCCCCGCGCCCTGGCTAGAGCGGAAGCCAGAGAACGGCTCATGGTTGGGGCGAGGGAGAGGTCACGGCCTGCATGATGGCGCGGACGGAATCA
>WFTO01000229.1 GCA_015485435.1 Anaerolineae bacterium
GGGGCTGGGCGTGGGTGTGAACGTTGGCGTGGGAGTGACGCTTGGACTGGGTGAGGGTGTGAACGTTGGCGTGGGGGTAACGCTAGGACTAGGAGTGGGTGTAGATGTTGGTGGCTGGGTTGGTGTCACAGAACTATCGCACGTTGCCACATGCCATCCCAACCCATCGAATGTATTTTGGGCGAATCCATCCCATTCTACGTCAGGACTAAAGGGCGCTTCCGGATGGCTGTTTCCTATGGAAACCCATGACTTTCGACGCAATGTATTATCTTTCGTACTGACGACTCCGGTGCCCCATTGCGTCCCAGGGTCTCCCAATGTATCGCCAATAAAATCGATTATAACATCCCCGTACACCAAAGCGACCCCATCGTCGCCATTGAAATCTAGCTTGCTTGTTTTTAGATCCGCGTTGAAAACCGCAGAGCTGTGTCCCACAACATACACGTCATGATTCGCCAAAATGCCGGTTAATGGAATTTGCCGATCAAACCGGCTGCTTCCATTGCGATAAATACGGATCTCATAGCCGGTTAAATCTACGTTCTCCCCTGTGCCATTGAAAATTTCAACGCCTTTATTGTAGCTCGAACCTTCTACATATTCCGAAAAGAACAGAGAGGAGCAAACTTGGGGCGCCCCTCGAACCGATGATGGCTGCCATAATGCCCCCAAAATCAAGACGACAACGATCAACAAAACAATGAATGGGCATTTTTGTCTCACTTCGCTCCTCCCAAAAACAACGGCGAATCAAGAACAAAAATGGTATGCGACTATGGTAACGTAAAAATGACATTACACCAAATTCAAAAAAAGCAGAACCGGTTGTTTTCCACGCTCAGTAATCTCCTGGTAAGCGCCTTGATTGAATTGATCTACGATCTTCGCTCCGGCGGTGAATCACGGGGCTACGATTTGTCAGGCTCTTCTGGCTCTGCGCTTGTAGCCGGAGGGTTTTCGCCCTGGGCAAAGCAGCATGGAATTAAAACACTTTTGTACGACGACTTAGGATATGTTATCTTTCAGAATAATGAAACACTTTCGCATCCCCTTGGTCTCTGTCATTGGTGGGGCTACTTGCTCCCCCGAAGAAGCAGCTCTTGCCGAACGCGTGGGACAGCTGTTGGCCCAACACGGCTATGGCGTTGTATGTGGAGGCCGTGGTGGCGTTATGGCAGCCGTTTGCAAGGGAACGAATCAAATGGGAGGGGTTACGGTTGGCATCCTGCCTGGAGAGGATGATCGTGAAGCCAATCCTTGGGTGCAAATTGCATTGCCTACAGGATTGGGCGAGGCGCGCAATGCCTTGGTAGCCCGTGCAGGCGTCGGCGTGATCGCCATCGGGGGTGGTTATGGGACGTTATCCGAGATTGCTCTGGCCTTAAAATGGCAGAGACGAGTTGCAGGGCTTGTCACGTGGGATATTCCGGGGGTTTATCGGGCCAGCTCTCCTGAAGATGCTGTCGCATATATTTTGTCAACATGACAGTTTTGTCATGAAACAAGATGCCAGCTTTCATAGTTTGTTCATCAATCCTTGATACACTAAAAGGGTCATGGGTATCGCAAGGTTGACCTCATCCCATCTGGGAAGTTAAGATTATCACCATGAACCGATTCCTATCCTTGTTTTTGATCGTTTTGTCGGTTTTGCTCCTGCTCATCCTCACCTCTTATGCTCTGCAGAACGTCGGAGCACAGGGGCTTGGGCCCGTTGCAACGACGCCGGTCACCAACACCATCACCCTGCAGGTGCAAACATCCACCGATGACACCAGCGTACGCCTGGTGACCAAGGAAAATCTCTTTAATTGGGCCTATTTACGCGTTGGCTCCAGCGAAACGCGCTATGTCAATGGTTTCCGCTTCCAGGATGTCCAGGTCCCTCCCGGCTCCCGCATCATCCAGGCTCGGATCATGCTTTACAAAGGAGAATGGCATAAACTTTTCCCCGTACAAATCTCCATCCAGGCTGAGGCGTCGGATTCCGCCCGGACGTTCTCCAATGAATTCCCGTTAGCCAGCGAACGACCACGCACAGCGGCAGTGGTTTATTGGGACATTGCACAACCGCCATCTAGTTTGACTTGGTTTGAATCGCCCGATCTTGCGGCAGTAATCCACGAAGTCATCA
>WFTO01000230.1 GCA_015485435.1 Anaerolineae bacterium
ATGCTATAGAGCACCGCAGCTGCGCCGGCGAGTGCTGATCCCAGAGCAAAGGTCAGCGAAGCGATCCGATTCAACGGCACGCCCATGAGGGGAACCGCTGCAAAATCAAACGCCATGGCGCGCATAGCCATTCCCCACTTGGTATTGCTAACAAACCATTGTAATAACAACATTAAGACCAAAGCAACGCCTACAATCAATATCTTTTGCCAGGAGATGATGACTCCTGCAATGATCGGTTGCGCCGCCGAGGTGAGACCAGGAAGTAAATCGGGAAACTTCATCCGTTGAGCCCCAAACATTGCCAAAATCGAGGTCTCGAGAATAATCCCGATCATAAGGCCCGTGATCGCGGCAGAGGCCCGAGGTGCATTTCGTAAAGGTCTATATCCAATTCGCTCTACTGCCATGCCCACAAAAGACGTCAAGAACATTGTGGCCAGAATCACCAATGCCAAAATAGCCCATGATGGCAAGGCGATGAGGCCGAGCCCCGAAGCGAAAAGAGCCAAAAATGTGGTAGCTACAAAAAAGCCGATATATGCGCCCACCATGAAGATGTCCCCATGGGCAAAGTTAAACAGCAACAGCACGCCATACACCATGGAGTAGCCTAATGCGATGAGCGCATAAAAGCTACCCCACTGCAGTGCATTGACGACGTTTTGGAAGAAGGCAGTCATGCTTGCTCCTCGCTTGATTGTATGATTGAGGGTACGCAGTCCAGGCAGGGCTCCTTTCGAGAAAGCACGCGCATGCGTATCGCGCGTTCAATGTTGGAGAAGGCATCCCCGCCAAAGGAGCTCAACCTACGTTCGGAAAACCGGGAGACCGATGGGTCGGACGTCCCCCACGCCACCGGTTCCCGGTCTTCATGTTATCAACTCTACCACAAACTTTTAAGACTGGGCGTTCACATACGCGTTAGGGGCATACCTGCTTGTAAAACTCGAACTCGCCCTGGTCATTGATCTTGACAATGACCGCGCACTTGATGGGATCACCCTCTTCGTTGAAGCTCATTTTACCGGTGATGCCCTCAAATTCTTTGATGTTCGCCATGGCATCGCGCACGCACTGGCGATCCTTTTCGATATCCCCCGTGATATTGCCGCAATCCTCGATGGCTTTCTTCACAATATTCATTGCATCCCAGGTCAATGCTCCTACATCATCGGGCACATATCCATATTTTTCTTTATATCGATCAATGAACTCCTTGGTCGCTCCTTGCGCGCCTTTTGCTACATAATGAGTGCTGAAGAAGCTCCCATAACATGGCTCTCCGCAAAGTTTGGTAAGCTCAGCAGAACCCCAACTATCACTGCCCAGGATGGGCTTATCCCATCCCAGCTGTCGAGCCTGAGGCACGATGAGTGCGACTTCATTATAATATTGGGGCAAGAAAAGCACATCTGCACCCGAATTCTTGATCTTGGTCAATTGCGCGCTAAAGTCCGTGTCTTTGGTTGTAAAGCTCTCAAAAGCAACCACGGACCCGGGCCCATGGATCTCTTCCCATGCCTGCTTGAAGAATTCCGCCAGACCTTTAGGATAATCGCTGGCCACATCATAAAGCACTGCGGCCTTGGTGGCGCCAAATTCATCGGTTGCAAATTGCGCCAACACCGGCCCCTGGAAGGGATCCAGGAAGGGAGTGCGGAAAACCCAAGGGCGACCCTTGGTCGTATTTGGGTTCGTGGACCAGGGGCTGATCATCGGGGTCTTTAAATCATTCGCCACGCCACCAGCAGGAACAGCCTGTTTGGAGGACTGTGGGCCTACAATCACCAAAACCTCATCCTGAGTAATCAATTTCGTATTGGCCTTGGTCGCTGATTCTGCCTTCGATTCATTATCCTCGATCACCAACTCCACTTTGTACTTCTTGCCCCCAACTTCCAACTCAGGATTATCCTCCAACCACATCTCCGCCGCATACTTCGTGCCCTCTCCCACCTTAGGGATATCCCCTGTTAACGGTGCATTGATGCCGATCTTGATGGTGTCTGTGCCGCCAGCGCCACCACATGCTGCTAACAGCAAAGCCATGGCCGCGGCCAACAAGACCACAATAAAAAGCGCGCGCTTCGACATGTCTCTCCTCCTTTCGAGATTGGGGAAATAAAAATTCATGCTAAGAGCCTTCAGCGCACGGCCTAGTGACATTACCCCACGCCGGATTCTCTTAGCGTGGATAAGAAGACAGTGATGACTTTGAAAAGTTCAGCGTGTGTGGCTAGTTTAGCACAAGATGAAAAAAATGTCATCATTCAACCCAAAGATGAGGGATTCATGAATATTTCAACCATCGCATCATTTTTCATTGCCAGAATGCGAGACGCATGATGAGACCATTCGCCTCGCTCGGTTGGCCATTTCCCGAGCTCGCTTTGGAGCCTCTCCGACATAATCAGAAGCGTCCAACAGAGAACGGATTTGGGTCGGCGACAACAAGGCCGTGAAGGCAGGCTCGGTCGATAATAACGTCGCAAGCGGATTGGCATCGCCACGCTGCACCGCGGCCCAGGCTGTGAGGCTGTGTTCGCGAATCACCTCATGCAGTTTCTGCCGATCACCCCCAGCCTTCACCGCTTCCATCAATAAACGCTCCGAAGCGGCAAATATGCCATACGCTTCCAGATTCCGACGGATGGCGCCCTCCCAGACATTCATTTCGCCCACCAGACGGTTCGTCACCTGTAATAATTCATCGATAGCCAAAAACGCGTTGGGGATGATAATCCGGCGATTGGCAGAATCATCCAACGTGCGCTCAAGGAGATTATGCGCAGCATTGTGCCAGGCTGTTGTAGGCAGTGTGGAAACATAACGCGCCAGGCTGTCGATCTTTTCCGCCGTGATGGGGTTACGTTTGAAAGGCATGGCCGAAGAACCCACCTGGCCTTTAGCAAAAGGCTCCGAGAGTTCGCCAAAGGGAGGCGATTGCAGGATGCGAAGATCAAACGCGAAACGATACAGGGTTTGCGCCAATCCAGCCAGCGCATTCAAGACCCACCAATCTTGTTTCCGGGGGTAAGTCTGCGTAGTGACAGAAAAGGCGTCCAACCCCAAATCAGCCAGAGCAAGACGCTCCAGCTCCGCCGCGGACACACCCTTATCAGCCAATAGTTGTGTAAACGACGCCATCGTGCCGACCGCCCCCTTGAAGCCCTTTCCTTTTAGCCCCTTCCTGACCCCACACAGCGACTCCCAATCCATCAACAAATCCTGAAGAGTTTGAGCAAACCGATAGCCCAAAGTCGTAGGTTCCGCGGGTTGGATGTGAGTGTAGCCCATGACGGGCGTCTCGGCATACCTCTCTGTCAATGTTGCCATCCGCCCTATCAACACGGATAACTCCGAAAGCACCAGATCCAGCGCTTCGCGCTGGCGCAACACCTCGGCATTGTCTACGATGTCCATGCTCGTCGCCCCTAAATGCAGCACGCCGCCCCCCACCGGGCATTGCTCCGCATACGCTTTGATCTCAGCCATGATGTCATGACGCGTCACGCTTTCGATCTCAAACGATCGCTGCAAATCCACATCGTCAGCGTGCGCTTCGATATCTCTCAACTGGGCCGTGGTAACCAACCCCAACGATGCCTGAGCTCGGGCCAAAGCCACCCAAACCCGCCGCCATAACCGCCGGCGGTGCGCCTCGGAAAAAAGATGTCGCATGGCCTTACCGCCATAACGCCAAGAAAATGGAGATTGATAGGTCTCGTGTTCGGTCATGCGGTATCCACTCGTTGGAAATGATGTGTTTGAATACTGAGGATTTGGCTTAAGCCTTGCCAGACAGAAACGGCTGCATTGAGGACGCGTTGCATCGTTGCCCTTGAGATTATCAATGCGCTTCTGCCGCGAGTGAAAAACATACGTCGCCTAAGGATAGATCGCATCATAAGGAAATGGCAATCCAGCGGGAATGGCTCTGGGGGAGGATGGAATTCTATGTCGGATCGCATCAAAAAGTATTGACAAGCCTCTGCTTTACCTGTATAATTAAAGTACTTTAAGTTGCAAAGCAAAATATATTTAAAAGCATTCCCAGGAGGCAGACCCATGAACACCATCTCAAGAAATGAAGCGCAAAGCACCCTCGAGCTCATCGAGCAAATCCAACGGCAAACCCGACGTGCGTTGGCCCACGGTGGTGGTCCGTTCTACATGATGTTGTGGGGAGCTATTTGGTTTCTTGGTTATTTGGCCAATCAATTTCTCAGTGAACAGCTCGCTGGCTATATTTGGATGTTTTTGGTCAGTTTGGGCATGATAGCATCCATTGCTATTGGATGGCGACATGCACGCCGATTGCGCTATCCCACGCATGACGCTCGCATTGGCCTATTCTGGCTGGCATGGATCATCTATAGCTCCCTCATCATTTGGTTGACGGGGGCGCAAACCGACGCCACACGCCTGAGCCTCATTATCGCCCTATTCGCCATGTTTGGCTATGTCGTGATGGGACTATGGCTCTGGCGGCCCCTTGCCTGGATAGGCATCACCGTGACGGTCATTGCGGTTGGAGCCTATCTACTGCTTCCCAACTATGTTGATTTGGTTATGGCGCTTTTAGGCGGCGGCACATTATTTGTCAGCGGTCTATACATTTACCGTAGCTGGAGGTAACCCCATGCCTGAACTGGACCCTATTATCCACCAACCGGTACGCCTGCAGATCATGGCTGCGTTGACCGCATTGCCAGAAGAGGCCCAAATGGGATTTGTCGCCTTACGAGAGATGCTGGAACTCACCGATGGCAACCTGAGCATCCACCTACGCAAGCTAGAAGAAGCTGGCTACATTTCTGTCGAAAAAGCATTCGTCGGACGAAAGCCCCGCACCTTTATCGCCGTCACGCCCCAAGGAAGGGCGGCGTTCGAGGCCCATGTTCAAGCCTTACAAGCCATTCTCAATCGCCCCGGCAACCAAACATCGTCGAGTTGAGACGATGCCAGCAAGTTCTTGACTGCCTGACATAAATTGCTCTATCTGTCATGAATTAGGCACTGGGGCGTTTCAGACAGTAGAGCATGCACCTTTCTTTGCACCGGCCACAGATTAGGATAGGCGATTCAAGTGAAATGAGCTATGCCAGACAAGTCGATCGTCATCACCACGTTAGGGAACAGGCTTGTCTGGCCGCATA
>WFTO01000231.1 GCA_015485435.1 Anaerolineae bacterium
ATCAAAAATCTCGCCTCGCACCACTCGCACGAGTTTGCCCTGTGCTTGAGGGGGGTTTTGAAAATGCAAGCCCCGTAAAACGCCCCTGACCGATCGGGAGTGGTTGTCCTGGACAAAGGTTTCGGGAATGCCGTGAGCAGCAAATTCGCTGTATTTGTAGGTTTCAAGGAAAAAGCCGCGCGCGTCATCAAAAACGCGAGCCGTGATGAGAATGACGTCTGGGATCTGCAGGGGGGTGAAGGTAAATGGCATGATGGGGTCAATTCAGAGCGTGATAACGAGAGCAACGGTCCTGAACGTTTCAAGTATACCTTAGAAGTTCGGTTTTGCCCCAGGATCGTGCTACAATTTTGCCCTCATGAATGCATTATTGACTTCTCCTCTTAGCCCGATGGGGCTTCTGTTCGGCGGCGGCGCGTTGCTTTTCTGGGGGCGACGCTATCTGTCCGCCCGCGTACAGCAGTCGTTGCCCGTGGCGTGGATCATTCTGGCGATGCTGCTCTGGTTGAGGTTGCGCTGGATGCCGCCGGGCGCGGGGCAGTGGTGGTTGTGGCAGGCGCCGCTGGGTCTGGAGACAGCGCTGGGGTTCCAGTGGAACGGCTGGACCTGGATAGCTGGGTGGCTGCTTTTTCTGGCGGCTCTCACCGTCGTGCTGCTCCCGCAATGGAAACCCCGTTCAGGATTTTTCCCCATCCAATTCTGGATACTCTGGCTGCTGGCTGCCGCGCTGCTGGTTGTCTCTGCGGCGACATGGAGCACATTGCTTATCGCCTGGGCGCTTCTTCTCTTTTTTACAGGCGTGGTGGCTGGCTCTCCGCCTCGATCCGCACCTTTGGCATGGACCATGCTGGCCGTTGCGGGGTTATTTCTGTACATGGCGCCATTGTTTAATGGATTTGGCTCCTTCACGTTGCTGCTGCAAGCCGAGACGTTGAATTTGCAAGCTCAGCTGCTGGTGAGCCTGGCCGTGATGGTGGTGGTGGGCGCTTATCCATTTCATGTGTGGATGACGGCGTCGGCTTCTCGGGCGCCCGGTCATCAGCTGGCTTTGCATGTGTTGCCCGCATTGGCGGCATTGCACATGTTAAGCCGATTCGATGTCCCGTTGTTAAGTAGCTTTAGCTGGATTTCCTTTGGCATTGCCGGCCTTTTGGGCAGCGCAATCGCGGCCTGGTTGAGTGAAGACGAGCAGCAAGTTTGGGATTTTATCGCCATCAACCGAACAACGTGGGTGATGTTGGCCCTCGCACTCTCTCGTGACGCCAGTCTCTATCGCTACCTGGCGCCGCTGACAGCTTTGGGCGTGATCCTCATAGTGTGGGGCGTTTTCCGCGTTCATGCCTCCCGCTCCCATCCCATCTTCAAACTGCTGACCCTGGCATTTCTGCTGGGATTTCCATTCACGCCAGGGTTTGTTCTCAACATCCATCTTGCCCAACTCGCCACTTCTGTGCTGGGCTTTCCCGGATGGATTCTGGTGTTGTTGTCGCAGACCGTGTTTGTGGCTGCATTTCTGAGAAGTCGGGGAGTATTCGCCGATGGTCGCCAGGACATCACAGGAAACGATGCTTCGCCCTCCTGGCGATTGACATGGACCATGGCCTTGGTTGTGGCCTTTGGCATCTTTTGGGGAGCATTCCCTCATTTATTGGCCCGCACCGTGGGATTGGCTCCCCTGGACATGTATGCCAATCCGCTTGCTCCCCTTCGCCATGCCGGCGTGCTCACCGGGTGGATGACTCTGTTGCTTCCGCTTTTGTTGGGATGGCTTTTGGCGCGATGGCATCAACGTCTCTTTGCCGGTCTTGAAGCCTTCACTCATCGCATGGCCGAAATTGCCAGGCTGCGCTGGTTGGTGCGTGGCGTGGAAACTGGCTTTCATTACCTCGCGATTTCGGTGGGTTTTGCCGCCGACATACTCGATGGAGCGGGCCAATTCGGGTGGGTCCTCTTTGTCTTGCTTATCCTCTGGCTCTTTTTCAGATAACGCTTTATGCCGACTCTCGATCAATTTCTTTCCTTCACACAATCGCTAGAAAATCCACCGCTGATCTTTCTCTGCGCGATCCTTGTCGCGGCGATGCTTGTCTTCAGCGATTGGCGTCTGGCTTTGTTCGCTTTTGCTGGGGTAAAAGTATTGGCTGGCATCCTATTTTTGCAACTCATGCCGCCGGAATGGGCCTTGTTGCAATGGATCACCGGGGGACTGGTGGCCATTATGTGGTATCTGGCGGCGCGCAAGGTGGATGTGATCCGACGCCAACAAAAGGGGCTTCCCTGGTGGCGGCCCGAATGGCGGCTTAATCCCTCGACCCTACTCAGACTTTCCTTTGTCATCCTTCTGGCATTAGGCGTGTACACCACCCGTCCCTACATTCCCATCCCCAGGTTGCCGGCCGACCTGGCGAGATTCGCCACATTTCTGGCTCTGGCGGGGCTCGTGGCCCTGGGGCTTGGCGATAGACCCATGCGCTGGGGCTTTGGCTTGAATTTGTGGTTGCTCGCGGCTTCGTTAGCAATTCATGCGTTGCAGGTGAATGAAGACACCGTTGGCTTGCTCGCGGGCATCGAGTTATTGCTTGGCTTCGCCATTTCCTATTTTATTGTTGTGGATGGGGCCCGTTTTTGGCCACGACCGGAGGAAGCATGAGTCTGTTTGTTTTCTTATTGTTGATGCTGGGAATACTCAGCGTACTGGCCAGTTTGATGCGCGGCTTCACGCCCCTGGCGGGCTTGATCGTTGCCATTGGCTTGGGAGGGCTGGCCTGGTGGTTGTGGCAACTTTCCAATCAAGAGACTGCAACCGCCTTCGGCAGAATCATCTTTCTGCAAAGGTCAAACACACTCCTGGGCTTCTCGTTCCTCTTATCGCCACTGGCTCGGGCCCCTTTTGTGCTCATCTTGGTTTGGGGAGCGATCATGGCTTTGGCGGCTGGGTTCACCCGCAGCGAACGCAGTCTCATTCCCGCCATCCCTCTGCTTGCTGGGGCTTTTCAGATTGCGCTGAGCGTTGACCCCCTTTTATGGACGCCTTTTTGGTTGATGGTTACGGCGGTGCTGATGGGGATTATCGCCCAAGGCAGTCAACCTCGTTCCGCGCGCGCAGCCCTGCGGATTTTGGCGACCCCCATTCTGGCTTTTCCCTTCTTTCTCTTTGCTGCCTGGGTGTTTTCTCAATCCGCAGTGGCCGCTGATGATCCCAAACTCTGGGCCAATGCCTGGCGAGCCCTGCTTATAGGCATGCTGATCTTTACATCGCCCGTACCTCTCCATGCCTGGATTCCCGCACTGGGTGAGGCTGCTTCACCATTTGCTGGCGCGTTGTTGGTGGGTAGCTGGCAAATCGCGGTCTATGCTTTTTTGCGCCGATTGCTCTTCGCTTACCCAGCCATCACCGAGTTTGTCGATCCTGGCCTTTGGTTGCCATGGATTGGTGTGATTCAGATGGTGTGGGCGGGTGTTTTCATGTTTGGCAGTCAGCGTCTGGGTCAGTTGTGGGGGTATCTGTTGTTGTGGATGTATGGAGCCACATTCTTGACATGGGGATTAACGGGTGAATTGGGGGGAGACGCCCTCTTTGGTATGTTTCTGGCAACCCCCATCGCGTTAGCTGCTGCTGCGGCCGGTTTGCAGAGCATCGTCCATCGTTTTGGGGAAAATCCTGCCTTTAGTAAACTTCACGGCGTCACCGAACGGATGCCCTTTTCGTCTTTAGGCTTTCTTGCTGGCGGGCTCTTTCTGTTGGGCTGGCCCTTGGGGGCGCTCTTTCCGATTCGTTTGTCGGTGTGGCAGGTGGCCGAATTTCGCGCGGGGAATATGTTTTTGTGGGGCGTTTTGGCATGGATATTGGCAGGGATTGGTCTGATCCGCGCCTTGCGTCATCTTGCCACCCCTGTGGAAGACCCTTCACTCCCGCGAGAATCTACCCTGACAGCTTGGACCATCGGCGGGCTTTTGACGATTTCTCTGATGCTATCCATCAACCCGGCGTTGTTCGCCCAACTAAGCGAGCGCTTACTGATATGGTTCAACACATTCTGAGCGGGCCATCCTGAGAAAGGCCCGTTCAACCTTGGGGGTTGGATAGCTTTTGATAGTCCCGATATGGTACAATGCCTGCAAGTTGGCGCCGCGTCCACACATGGGTGTGGGCTTTTTTATGCGACAGCGCGCATGGCGCTGGCAACGTACTGGCTTTTTACACTGTGGAATGTCACACTTATTCTTTGCTGCTTAGAAAATAAGCTTTGGAGGACGCAGATGACGCAGATTGAAACGGATGAATGCAGATAAGTAAAGAAAAAATCTGTGAAAATCATCTGCGGCCATCTGCGTTGCGAAGCATCCGTGTCATCAGCGTTCCCTTTTTCATCTGTATCGGCGCGGGCACACCCGCCGTCGGATTGCTTTCAATTCTTCTATTCGACCCATGATCAAATCCTCTCGCCTACCCGGTTTTTACAAACTGAGCATCGCAGAGCGGCGGCAATTGTTGTCTGAGCTGGCCGAACTGTCGGAAGAAGACCTGCGGTCATTGGCTGGCGGCATCACCCCTGCAGATGCGGATGTATTGGTGGAAAATGCTGTAGGCGTTTACGCCCTGCCGTTTGCCATCGCTCCTAATTTCATCATCGATGGCGAAGAGTTGTTTATGCCATTGGTGATTGAAGAGCCTTCGGTGGTGGCGGCTATGGCTCATGCTGCGAAAATCGTGCGGGCCGGGGGTGGTTTCACAACTGGCAGTTCCCGACCTGTTATGATCGGCCAGATCCAGTTGCTGGACGTTCCCTATCCCGACGCGGCCATCATCCGCATCAAGGCCCTGAAATCAGAGTTATTATCCAAGCTCGAGCATTTGCACCCCACTATTCGCAGGCTTGGAGGCGGGCCCGTAGATCTGCAGGTGCGTAAATTGCCCGAAACTCCCGCCGGCCCCATGCTCATCGTGCATTTGCTGATGGATACCCGCGACGCCATGGGGGCGAATGCCATCAATACCGCAGTGGAGACCCTGGCGCCTGAACTCGAAGCCATTACCGAGGGGAGGGCGCTATTGCGCATTCTGTCCAACCTCAGCGATCAGCGACGGGCCTGGGCCAGCTGTCGGATTCCTGTTGGCGCGCTTGAAACCCCAGAGGTTTCTGGTGAGGAAGTGGCACAGGGCATCTTCGAGGCCAATGTTTTTGCCTGGGCCGATCCTTATCGCGCGGCAACGCATAATAAGGGCATTTTCAACGGCATCGACGCCGTGGCCTTGGCCACGGGCCAAGATTGGCGCGCCATTGAAGCTGGCGGGCACGCCTATGCTGCGCGAGATGGGCAATATCGTGCATTGACCGAATGGCGGGTCGAGAGCAATCATCTGCTCGGCTATTTAGAAATGCCTCTGGCTGTTGGCACCGTGGGAGGCTTGACGAAATATCATCCCACGGCGCGACTGGCCCTCAAGCTGTTGCAGGATCCCGACGCCCGGCGGTTGTCGCAGATTATGGTCGCGGCAGGTCTGGCGCAAAATCTGGCTGCACTGCGGGCGTTGGTTACCGAGGGCATTCAACGCGGCCATATGGCATTGCATCAGCGTCGTGCATCCATGTTGAATATTGAGGGGCGCGACGGGGGAAAATAACACCTCCATCCCACCTGCAACCTGCCACGGCTACTTGCTACTTGCCGCCATTTTCATCTCTAACGGCGCGGCGGACCCGCCGTCTGACTGCTTGGAAAATAGAATGCATGCTACGCTGAGGTGGCTTTATGATCATGATCCGCCGTTGGTAGCTGCTGATGAGGCCGCTGGAACACACATCCGTATCTGCGAAATAAAATTCCTTCAGTGCGGTCCTATGTGTGCAATATTCCCAGCATGTTTCTCAAGACAACCCGCTTCAAACCATGGAATGACAGCATCCTAACTTACGAGACACCAGGTGAAAGCTATGTTACTTCAACCATCACGTCCGGTCGGCATTGTCGGCTATGGCGCTTATGTCCCCCGATATCGACTTCCCGCCTCCGAAGTTTCAAAAGTCTGGACAGGCGGCGTCGGAGGCGCGCCCATCAAAGAAAAAGCAGTGCCCGGCTTGGACGAGGACACTGCCACCATTGCCATTGAGGCCGCCAGAAACGCCCTGGCTCGGGCGGGGTTGGCAGGCCGCGATCTGCGCGCAATCTGGGTGGGGAGTGAAAGTCATCCTTATGCCGTCAAACCAACATCCACCATCGTGGCCGAGGCCATCGACGCGGCTCCTCTGCTGCAAGCGGCAGATTGGGAGTTCGCTTGCAAGGCTGGCACCGAGGCGGTGATCGCCGCAGTGGGGCTGGTCGGTTCAGGCATGGCGGATTATGCCATGGGCATTGGCGCGGACACTGCGCAAGGAAGACCGGGCGACGCCCTGGAATACACCGCGGCCGCGGGCGGCGCCGCCTTGATCATCGGTCCGGCGCATGAAGCGCTGGCCCGATTCGAGGGCTCTCTCTCCTATGTGACTGACACCCCCGATTTCTGGCGTCGCCCTGGCGCATCCTATCCTTCCCATGGCATGCGTTTTACCGGTGATCCCGCCTATTTTCATCATGTCGTGACGGCAGGCCAGATGCTCATGGAGGAAATGAACCGCACCGCGTCAGATTATCGCTATGTGGTTCTGCATCAACCAAATGTCAAATTCCCCACGCGCGCTGCCAAAATGTTGGGTTTCTCCAACGAGCAGATGGAGACAGGCCTGCTCTCAGGGGTCATCGGAAACACCTATTCCGGCGCGTCGTTGGTGGGATTGACCGCTGTATTGGATGAAGCCCAGCCTGGGGATCGCATTTTGGTGATCTCCTTTGGGTCGGGTGCGGGCAGTGACGCGATTTCGTTGGAAGTGACCGAAAAGATCGAGGAACGAAGACGATTGGCTCCCACCACCTGGGATTACATCCGTCGACGCGTCGAGATCGATTACGCCACATATCTGCGTTTCCGTGGCAAGATAAAAATGAAGTAAGTTGTCGACAACGCTTTGTGCGGCTGACGACATGTTGTCAGCCTGGCAACACTTTTCAACCCCTTGTAAGCATTCAAACAAACTTGACAGAGGACATCTTCCTATGAGAGATGTAGCCATCGTTGGAATTGGACAAACGCCCGTTGGTGAACTTTGGGATAAGTCCCTACGCCATTTGGGGCATGATGCCATTCATGCCGCCATGGCAGATGCTGGCATCGAAACCGCCGACGCTCTCTATGTGGGCAATATGCTGTCGGGTGAGCTCAGTGGCCAGGAGCATCTAGCCACCCTTCTCGCCGACTTTTCAGGATTGCGTGGCATTGAGGCGGTGAAAATCGAGGCGGCCTGCGCTTCGGGCGCGGCGGCGATGCGCATCGGCGTAATGGCCGTGGCCAGCGGCATGGCCGATACGGTCATCGTGGCTGGTGTCGAGAAAATGACCGACACCCTGCCTGCCGAGACCACGGCCGCGTTGGCTATGGCCGCGGATCAGGACTATGAAGCCGCGGAGGGCGCCACCTTTGTGGCGCTGAACGCCATGATCATGCGCCGGTATATGTACGAGTTTGGCGTGACCAAAGCGGCATTCGCCCCCTTTCCTATCATCGCACATGAAAATGCGTTGGGGAATCCTAACGCCATGTTTCACCTGAAGCTGACCCCAGAACGCTACGAAAAGGCGCCCGCCGTTGCCCCCCCCATCAACATCATGGATAGCTCTCCCATTTGTGATGGTGCTGCCGCGGTGGTGCTCATGCCCCTGGAACAGGCACGCGAATTTGGTCGGGGAAAGCGATTGGTGCGTGTGGCGGCCTCGGTCACAGCCACCGACACTCTGGCTGTGCACGATCGACGGGATCCCCTGTGGTTGGAGGCTGCCTTTGTGTCTAGCCACAAGGCATACACCCTTGCAGGCGTGACGCCCAATGATATCGACTTCTTCGAACTTCACGATGCGTTTAGCATTATGGCTGCGCTATCTTTAGAGGCCAGCGGTTTTGCGCCTCGCGGCAAGGCCCTTGAGTTGGCTGCCTCGGGTGCATTGGCCAGAGATGGGCGATTGCCCATCAACACCATGGGGGGACTCAAAGCGCGAGGTCATCCCGTTGGCGCCACGGGTGTGTATCAGATCGTGGAGGCTGTGCAGCAATTGCGTGGCGAGGCCGGCCCCAATCAGCTTCCTCATGCCCATATCGCTATGACCCAAAACATCGGGGGATCAGGGGCAACAATCCTCACCCACATCCTCATTGGCGAACCCTAGGCGTCCTTCTGCCGAAACAAGCGGTCCTACATGGCTGGCCGAAAGTAAATCGAATATGATATACTTCGTGGTCAGGTTCACAATTGTTGGGAACTGGCATCCGCTCATGGACGTTACCATGATATCCATTCTAATTCAAATAGTTACGAGGTTTTTGCATGCATTTTCGAAAAACATTTCTGTTGCCTATCCTGCTTTTGGTGGCGTTGACGCTTGTGCTGGGCGCCTGCCAACAAGTGCCGCCAGCCACCGAGTCCACACCAGCCCCAACCGAAGAAAAATCCCCGCCCACAGAGGCTCCTGAGCCCACAGCGCAACAACAGCCTGAATCCACCCCGACCCAGGATGGATTCCAAGAGGTGGAGGCGTCTCTTGATAAGACCATCTTCCCGCCTGACGCCCCCGAGGGTTTCTCGCCAGAAGAGCGCCCCGACAGCACGTTTGGTCAAGATGACGCCACGTTGACCATGTATGAATGGTGCGACTACGCCTACCCGAATTGCGTCACATTCTATCAGGAAACACTTCCGCAACTGAAAGAAAAATATATCGACGCCGGGAAATTGCGCATTGTGCACAAAGAATTTCCGGTCGCGGGCGGCGATCCTTCGGTGATCGCGAGCATGGGCGCCCAATGCGCCGCCCGACAGGGGCAGTACGCCGAGATGGCCGATTGGTTATACAACAACGTCCAGGCCTGGAGCCAACAGACCGATATCCAGGCCATGAAGGATGCGGTCAAACAGGGAGGGGAGGCTATCGGCATTCAAGACCTCGACGCCTTTAACGCCTGTGTTGACAACGAAGAAACTCTGGACTTGATCAAGCAGGATTATTTCGACGGTCGGGATCTGGAATTTCGCGAACTTCCCAGCTTTGTCGTCGATGGTCAACTCATCAGTGAGGGCATCTCCTCCAAAGATTTGATGACCGTCATTGACGCATTGCTCCACAAAAAAGACACGGGCTCCCTGCCCGACACCGTTGTCACGGTCACCCCATCTCCAACCCCCGACACCGATTTCGAAGATGAGACCGTCACCGTGTTGGGAGATCCCAATGCTCCGGTGACCATCGTCGAATTCTCCGACTATCAATGCCCCTATTGCCTGCGACATTTCCAGCAGACCATGCCCCAACTCAAGAAGGATTACATTGACACGGGGAAAGTCCGATACGTGTTCAAGGATTTTCCTCTGACCCAAATCCATCCCCTGGCCGTGCCCGCCGCGGAAGCGGCCGAGTGCGCTGGCGAGCAGGGGAAATATTGGGAGATGCATGATCTCCTCTTCGGTCAGCAAGAGCGTTGGATTCAGGCGGCCCAACCCAATGACGTGTTCAAAGAATTTGCCCAGGAGATCGGTTTGGATATGAACGCCTTTGATGAATGCGTCCAGTCGGGTAAATATCAGGACGAGATTACAGCAGACATGCATGAAGGCCTGGCAGCCGGCGTTCAGGGCACACCCGCCTTTTTCATCAATGGCCAATTCCTGAGCGGCGCTCAACCTTACGAAGTCTTCAAGCAGATGATCGACCAGATCTTGGCCGCCAACGGTCAATAATTTCATCCACCTCATTCCATTCCAATTTCTAGGAACTCCCTGCGAAGGTGCACGTGGCAACTCATGTTTCGTGCACCTTCGTGGCGGAAACGGATCGACATCCTCCTCGTTTCATGAACTCGTCACGGGATATTGAACATGGTCTCACCAGAACTTCTCACCCCCTACACCGTTGAACTCGCTGGCGTGGTGCGCCAGCTCCCCCGCGTGGAAATCGCCCCCGGCGTCGTCATTGCCATCCTGAACATCTTGGGCGACACCGAGCTCACCGAAGCCGTGGCGCAGGCCTTGGTGGAACGCATCCCCGAGGAAGCGGAAATGCTGGTCACCGCGGAGGCGAAAAGCATTCCTTTGGCTTATGCCATGTCGGTGAAAAGCGGATTGCCCTACACCGTCCTACGGAAAAGCCGCAAGCCCTACATGACCGGCGCCATCAGCGCTGAAGTCATCAGCATAACGACCGGAAAACCGCAGACGTTGTGGATGGATGGGCGCGACATTGCCCGCGTGCAGGGAAAGAAAGTGCTTTTCGTGGATGATGTCATTTCCACCGGCAGCACCTATGAAGGGGCGAAGAAACTCATCGAAAAAGCTGGCGGGGCTGTTATCGGCGCCGCCGCCATCATGACCGAGGGGGACAATCCCAATTGGGAACGCGTGATCGCCCTGGGCAATCTACCTTTGTGGCTGGAAAAATAACGGTCCCTTCACCTTGCAATCAACCTGGCATAGCGTCATCGGTATCAGGACAGATGTTAGAAAAACTCAGGCAAATCGAAAAACAATATGAAGCCCTAGAAAACCAGTTGGCCGATCCAGAGATCGCTGCAGACTATCAACGCGCGGCCAAAGTGGCTCAGGAGCAGGCTGAGCTCCGCGAGATCGTGGAAACCTTCCGGCGTTACAAAAAGGTGGTGAAAGAGATCAAAGATGCCATGGAGATGATTGAGCTGGAGGAAGATGCGGATATGCGCGAACTGGCCGAAGCAGAGCTCAAAGACCTGAAGAAACAGAAGGTCGATCTGGAAGAAACGTTGCGAACTCTGTTGTTGCCGAAAGATCCTCGCGATAAAAAGAACGTCATCATGGAGATTCGCGCGGCCGCAGGGGGCGATGAGGCCGCGTTGTTCGCCGCGGACCTGTTTCGAATGTACACTCGATACGCCGAGCGTCAGGGTTGGAAGGTTGATGTATTGTCCAGTAGCCGTAGCGGCATTGGCGGCTATAAAGAAATTATTTTTCTCATCAAAGGCCAGGGAGCTTACAGTCGGTTGAAATATGAATCGGGCGTGCATCGCGTGCAGCGCGTGCCGGTGACCGAGTCGCAGGGGCGCATCCACACTTCCACAGCCACCGTAGCTGTGTTGCCCGAAGCCGAAGAAGTTGAAATTGATATCGATCCCAAAGACCTTCGCATTGACATCTTTCGTTCCAGTGGACCCGGTGGGCAAAGCGTCAATACCACGGATC
>WFTO01000232.1 GCA_015485435.1 Anaerolineae bacterium
CCCTGGACCAGGTCTCTCCGCCATCCTTTGTATGAATGAGCAATTCGGTGCGGCCAGCGGCGTGACAGTCGGTGGGATCGTTAGGGGCGCAGGAAATGGCGTGAATGATTTTTCCGCGAACATCACCGTCGGCGGGTCGAATTTCCGGGTTGGCCAGGATTTCCTGGTGAATTTCGCGCCATGAAAATCCGGCGTCTTCGGTCTTAAGCACTTGCAAATCCTGGCCAACTGCGTAGGCGATTTGTTCGCTGGCCGCAGTGATGTTGTAAAAGCGGGGGTACAGCCCCGTGATCAACGCCCTCCAGCTGTCGCCGCCATCGCCGCTTCCCCAAACAAACCAGCTGGGACGATCGCCTGTGCTCCCCCAGTTTCCCAGATTTTCAACGATGACGGAGCCGCCAACCCAAATGTGATTTGCATCGCCCACGCCTAGAGCGTAAAGGTGATAGCCGTCATCTCCGCGATTGGCGTCCCAGGTCTGCCCGCCATCGTTTGTGCGAGCCATTCTACCGTCGAGCCCCACAAGCCATCCTTCCTGGGTCTGACCTGGCAGCATGCGAATGCGGGTAATGGGGAACCAGAGGCTGGCTTTCGTTTGCCAGGTTGTTCCCATATCTTCACTGACATAGACATTGCCATCGCTTCCGACCATCCAAGCATAGGTCTCCGCCACAAAGATATCCTGAATGGTGGTTGTTGCTGGGACGATGCCGCTGAGCGCCTGCCAGGTCTTTCCTCCATCATCAGTGATTAGGACGGCGCCTTTTTCTCCCGCCGCAATGCCATGTTTGGCATCAGGATAGACTCCTACCGTGATAAGCTCGGTAGATACGGGGCTGGATTGTTTGCTCCATGTCTGTCCGGCATCGGTGGATATGCGGATTTCCCCACCTTCGCCGACGACCCAAAGAACGCTTCCGACGACGGCGACGTCCCTGAGCCTACCGGAAACGCCGGCGTCCACTCGTTCCCAGGTTGTGCCGCCATCCAGAGAATGCAGGACCAAGCCCTCGGCGCCAACGGCCCAAAGATTGGTGGGGCCGCCATCAATGGCAAAAAGATCAATGCCATCAACGGGCGCTTGATAGTGCCAATAGACGCCTCCATCGGTTGAACTGACAATCATGCCCTCTGAGCCAACGCCGATGATTGTGTTCTCGTCGAGGCCCAGGAAATCGTACAATTGGCCTTCTGTGCGCCAGACCCGTTCCCAGTCTCCTTTCATGACAGTGGCGTCCTGGGCTAGCAAGGTTTGTTGTGGCTTCGGTGATGTTTCCGCGGCCAGTATCTGTGTTGGGCCGCTTTTGGTTATCCATAGCGCCAGTAAAAACATGGCAGTAAAAACGAGTGGTCGGTAACGTGTTTTCATCGAATGCAATTCTCCAATAGGGAATGTAGCGCAACTTCAGGAAGATGGTGCCGTAACGAGGAGGTATGGTAGCAGATGGCGCGCTCGAACTACAAGCCTGCAACGAAGGAATCTATGAAATTTGGCGTTTTATCCAGCTTTATATGAACAATTCTTCATCTGACCCCCGGATTCCCTAAATATAATTTAATATGCCCCTTTGCCCCGAATAACAACGCCGATTGTTTTGATAAGAATTTGCAAATCCAGCAACGGCGAGTAATGACTGATGTAGTAGAGATCGTCTTCGGTATGGAGGTGCATGGGCTTGTCGCTGCGCCCACTGATTTGCCACCAGCCCGTGATGCCCGGGGGAACAGCAAAGCGTTTGTGCTGCCAGGTCTCATAATTTTGGACGATAAATGGGAGGTCGGGCCTGGGGCCAACCATGCTCATATCGCCCTTTAGGACGTTGAAAAGCTGGGGAAGCTCATCAAGGCTGGTGCGGCGAATGAACCGACCGACCCGAGTCACCCGTGGATCATCCTTTCGCTTATGGATGATTTTGCCATCTTCCGTGCGGATGACAACTTTTTCAAGCAATTTATCCGCGTCCTGAACCATTGAGCGGAATTTGTACACCTTGAATAGCTGGCCGTTTTCGCCGACGCGCTCTTGTTTCAAGATCACAGGACCGGGGGAGTCTAGCTTGATGGCAATGGCAATGATCAGCATGATGGGCCATAACAGAAGTAGGCTGGCTGTGGCGACGATGAGGTCGAAGAGGCGTTTGATCACGCGATCTACGCCATCGATGACGGGTTCTTTCAGTCCCATTACGGGAATCCCGTCCCAGTCTTCCATTGAGACGCGGAAAAATGCCAGGTCCAGCACATCGGGCACCAAAAAGACGCGGACCGGGCGTTCGTAAAGGCGCAGAATGATATCTCGCAGGGTTTCATGCGCCCGCAGAGGCAGCGCAAAGACGACATGATCGATACCATAGCGGTCCACGATGGGGATGGTCTGATCTAATGATCCCAATACCTTAGCTCCACCGAATTCTTTCTCCCGTTTGTTGGGATCGTCATCCACAAACCCGACCAAATGCAAGCCTGTCCAGGCCTGATCTTGAATCTTCTGGGCAACCGTACGTCCTACGCTGCCAGCGCCAATGATGAGTATCCGTCTGGGACTTAGTTGCCTGGCGCCAGCCCAGCGCAATCCCAAACGCATAATCCAGCGATAGCCTATCAAATACACAAAGTCGGTGATGATGAAATAAATGAACATCAAACGGGGCGTATCCCGATAAGAAATATAGAGGACTCCTGCGAACACGAACGCGGCGAGGCTGATGGCCAAAACCAGTGTGCGAAATTCTGCTGCCGCCCGAAGGGTGTGGCGTGCATCGTATACATGCAACAAGAAAAAAACCATGCTCCAAATCACCACCACTGTCACATACAACCCCGCATCGAAGACAATGTCCGCTTCGGTAAGAGTGACGCCAAATGGGAGGTTTAATCTGGCCTGGTAAGCGACAAAAAGGGCGAGGAGTGTCAGTAAGATGTCGCTGAGGTAGGTGAAAATGATATAATTGGCGTCCTCCTCTCTTCTAAGCATGGTCACACCTTCGTGGATTTTCTTTGGAGTACATAGGGCGATTGCCCTATTTTATATCTTCATGGCTTGTTTTTGAAAATTTTTTGGTTCTTGCCCACGATACGATATGATACCCTGGATGCTGACGTTCCCCCTGCCCAAAACATTCGAGGATATCTGTCATGTCTGCTGTTAATTTGACGCCTAAGCCCGCCTGTGAATCATATGTGGAGATGACGGAGATCGTGCTTCCTTCCCATACGAATCCTCTTGGAACCGCCTTTGGCGGTCAGATTATGGCGTGGATCGATATTTGTGCGGGGATCGCCGCTCAACGACACGCCCGGCAGATAGTGGTCACGGCCAGTATGGATGATCTGCATTTTCGCGCGCCGATTTATCAGGGAGAGGTCGTTGTGCTGAAGGCGCAGGTGAATCGGTCGTTTCATACAAGCATGGAAGTCGGTGTGCGGGTGGAGGCGGAGAATCCGCTCACGGGTGAGCGCCGTCATTGCTCTTCGGCCTATTTAACTTTCGTGGCGTTGGATGCCGAAGGAAACCGAGTGCCCATACCGCCCCTTGTGCCTGAAACCGAGGATGAAAAACGACGGTATGAAGAGGCCGCAGAAAGACGTCGGTATCGTTTGGAAAGAAGAAATCAGGAACGGAACGTGGTGACCCGATCTCATCCGCCTCTTTCTGCCGGCAGTCATACCAAATAGATTGACTACCAAAGGCACTTAACTTGCTTCAGGCGCCCACATAGCGAGCGTACAGGCTTTTTGCGAGGTCGGGGTCCTCTGTTCCTTTGATAATGGCGCGTCCATCGGGGAAGATGGTGAATTCAAAACCATCGATATGGGCCCTGAGCAAGTAGTCGTTTAACGACACCCGCCCCAATGCCTCCAATCGTTGTGCGATCTCGGGCAACGAAATTCGAGCGCCCGGATTACTGATTTGCACCGCATTGCGTCCGCACAAGACCGCGGTGCGCGAACCCACCTCCGCATTCAGAAAACGAAAATCGTGTTTGGCGCAAACCGGGCATTCAGGATTTCTTCCTGCAATGCCGAATTGCTCAAAGCTATTGTCCCAGAGATCCACGGTAATCATCCCGCGATTGATTTCCCCTTTCCCTGTTAAGAGTTTCATCGCTTCGGCCGCACTGATAGAGGCCATTAAGGAAACAATGGGGCCAATGACGCCTGCGGTGTCGCAGGTTGGGCCGCCAGTGGGGGGTTCTGGCCCCATGATGCACTGCAAACATGGCGTCGCCTCTCGGCCAAAATGTTCCGTAGCGCCGTCGGGAACGATGGTGGTGGTCATGCCATAGGATGCAACCACCCCTGTGTACACCCAAGGAACGCCAAGTTTTACGGCCACATCATTCAAAAGATAGCGCGTTTCAAAATTATCTGTGCCATCTAGAAGCAAGTCCACGTCCTGGGCGAGTGCAATGGCGTTGCCCGGATTGAAATCTGTGACGATGGGTTCGATTTGGATTGCATGGTTGATGGCATGCAGTCGTTGAGCCGCGGCCACCGCCTTGGGCGTCCCTTCGAGTACGTTTTGTTCGTCATACAACATTTGGCGATGCAGGTTGTTCATCTCCACGAAATCGCGGTCAATCAAGCGCAGGAAGCCTACGCCTGCCCGCGCCAGGAGATTGGCAATCGAAGACCCTGTTGCGCCGCATCCAACAATGGCAATACGACTGTTCAGCAGTTTTCGCTGTCCATCTTCACCTAACCCGCGAAAGATCATCTGGCGTTGATAACGTGAAAGGTCTGCTGAAGAGGATGGTTGTGACATGATTTTCCTCGAAGGGGGTGTCCTAGCTACAAATGAAGTTGTCGTGATACGCACATTATACCATGATGCGGGTGGTTGTTCCTTGGGGCGTTGGGCGTCAGAGAGTTACGCTTCACGTAGGAATTTCAGGTATAATGAAACGATGACCGCTCAAACCTGCACACGTTGTGGATCGAACATTCCTGAAGGACATGTCATATGTCCGGTATGTGGCGCGTCGGCGTCAAAGCGGCGCGAGTATATTCGTTGCAGCCATTGTCTTCATCGAGCGCCTGCTGAATTGACCTTGTGTCCGCATTGTGGGCGCGAGTTGAAACCCTGGCGGGCGGATAAGTGGGTTGCAGCAGGCAGTTTGATTGTACTGTTCGGCTTATGGCTGTTTTTTGGCAATGGGCTGACGATGGTCGATCGGGCGCGGGGCGCCCTGGGCCAGTTGTTGCCTCCGCCGGTGACGCCAGTGACCGATGTTGTTGCTTTGGCTCCGGCTGCTACGGCCACCCGAGAGGTCCCTGTTCCCACGGACACCTTGGCGCCTACAACAACGGCCACGCCTACTCCCGCACCGACCAACACGCCCACACAAACGGTAACGCCCACATCGCAGCCAGCTTCGCCAACGCCTCTCGCATCTACGACGTTTACGGCGACGTTGGACGCACCAACATCTACGACAACGCCTACCCAGGCAATCACACCGACGGCCACCTCCACGCCAACGTCCACGGCCACCTCCACCTCCACCTCCACGCCCTCTCCAACCCTAACGCCAACTGCGTCTCCCGACGTGTATGTCGTCAAGGCGGGAGATACGCTCAGCACCATTGCTGCGCAGGTGGATCGAACGATCGTGGCGTTAGCCGCTTACAACAACATTAAAGACCCTACAACCATCCAGGTAGGGCAAACATTGAAGATACCGCCTGCCGATTATGTGCCGCCAACGCCTACGCCGAAAAGGCCAACCAAAACGCCAACCCCCACCGCTACTGCCACGCCGAGCATCACGTTGCCTGCGCCGCAACTTATCAATCCAGGCCCCAATGCTGCGTTCAATGGTGAAAATGCGCTCATTGAATTGATATGGCAGCCACTGCCCTCCGGCTTGCCCGCAGGCGCACAATACGTCGTCCATATTGGCGTGCAAGTCGGGCCTGGCTCCGAGGACATCGATTGGCGGCTCAGCGAACCTGTTGGGAATGCCACCAGTTTTTATGTCCCCGCTTGGCTGTTCGGGCAGGCGCCACAGGCGTATGGGCGTGCTTACATGTGGTTTGTACAGGTCGCTGTTGTTACAGACAATGGCGTCCCAACTATTCCCATTTCCCAGCCCAGCGAAACCCGTAAATTCTTCTGGAACTAATATGATCCGAGATCTGAAAAAAGTTATGACCATGTTGGGCGATGAAAACAGGCCCATCAGCTATCATTTATTGCGCAATTTATCTGGATTAAGCGCACCTGAGCTTCAGCAGCTTCAAGCCGCTTGGGCGGGGTTCACCGCAGCCAGGCGACTTGATCTTATTAAAGCGTTGGTCTCTTTAGCCGAAGAACATTCTGAGTTCGACTATAATGCCATCTTCGCCTGGGCCCTGGATGATCCCGACGCTCAGATTCGGCTAATGGCGATCGAAGGGCTTTGGGAAGATAAAGATGTGCGACATCTGCCCAGGTTTTTGCAATTCCTGCTTTTTGATGAAGATGTCGATGTCCGGGCAGCGGCGGCAATGGCTGTTGGCAGGTATGTTTACTGGGCGGAAATCGATGAAATTCCCGAGCGCTACGTTAAAGAAGCTGTGGAGACGCTGTGGGATGTTTATCATAATCCCCATGAGCATGTGCATGTCCGCAGACGAGCGTTGGAAGGATTGGGTAGCTCCAGTCATCCCGGCGTGACCAGGATACTCGAGAACGCCCAATACGACGAAGATGTTCTGATGCGTAGCAGCGCCCTTTACGCTATGGGGCGGACGGCAGATGTGCGTTGGATTGCTCATTTGCTACCCCATCTCGAAAGCGAGACGCCCGAATTGCGGATGGAAGCCGCCCGGGCCTTGGGAGAATTAGAGGCAAAGTCTGCGGTTGATCCCATGATCCGTATGCTGGATGAAGAACCTGATATGGAGGTGCGTTTTGCCATCTTGGAAGCCTTAGGGCAGATTGGCGGCGAGAAGGCAAAAAAGGCCCTGGAGCTGGCCATCGATTCAGAGAATGAGGCTGAAGCGGCAGTGGCAGAGATGGCGTTGGAACAGCTCTATGCGGGAGTGAACAACGTGTTCGATCTCATTCAAGAGGTGTTGGGCATCGGAACGGAATCGGAACCTGAAGAGGAAGACCTTTGGGGCCCCGATTTTTATGAAGACCCTTTGGACGCAGAGATCCGGCGATTGCTCAACGATGAGGATATGTATTGACCATGACGGGCGAATCGATTCGATCGTTGGGCGACATTCTTCTGCAGGTCCTGGCGCCTATTGTCCTGATGGTGGGGATCGGCTTTTTGCTACAGCGACGTTTACATCTTGACACCAAGTCTATCAATCGCGTTGTCTACTTTGTCCTCTCTCCAGCGCTGGTTTACTCTTCAATTCTGTCGCTTACGTTTGATCCTTCCACAACTGGGCGAAGCGTTCTGTTCGCGGCTCTCCACATGCTCCTTATGGGATCGATCGCCTATCTATTGGCAAAAAAATGGCGTTATCAGGGGGGATTGGCCAGTGCCTTTGTCATTACCACCATTTTATTGAATAACGGGAATTATGGGTTGCCGTTGAATCTATTTGCGTTTGGAGAGACCGGTTTTGGTTACGCTTTGGTCCTATTCATGTTTAATGCGTTGGTTGGGGGGGCGATAAGCATCTTTCTGGCCATTCGCGGCAAGTCGAATGGCGTTGCCGCGCTCCGTCGAACGTTGATGCAGCCGATCATTATCGCCATGGTCTTCGGCGTATTTAGTCGTTTTACGCATCTCGCGCCTACCGGTTCCTTGATGGACATGATAAGCATGGCTGGACAGGCCGCAATTCCCGTGTTCTTGTTGGTTTTGGGGATGACCCTGGCACAAACCGATGTGCGGGCCAACCTTGCCCCAGTGCTTCGGCTCACCACTGTGCGTATGTTAGTAGGCCCAGCCGTAGCTTTGGCGGTTGCTTCTTTGGTGCATCTATCAGGCGTGGCGTATTCTGTTGCGATCTTGCAAGCCTCCATGCCCTCCGCCGTTAACACCATTGTCATCACCAATGAGTTCGATGCAGCGCCTGATTTTACAGCGGGCGCCGTGCTTATGACGACTCTTGCAAGTCTGATCACGCTGCCATTCCTGTTGTTTTTCTTGCGATAACCAACGAAGGAACAATTCCTCCCATGGCATCGTCACAAGGATGCCGCATCTTAGCTCGAAGAGAAAATGTAAATGATGAGCGCTCAGAATGATGAAGTGCGTAAAAACGCTTATGCCCGATTGAAAGAGGGCGTCAACCTTATTCGCGCCGGGCGGTATGATGAAGCCATCAAGGCGCTAGAGGAAGCCAATCGTCTGCTGCCGAATGATCCCGATATCATGTTGACGTTGGGAGGCGCCCTGATTTTGGCAAGAAAATGGAACCGCGCTGAGCGATTCCTTCAACAAGCTGTAAAAACACATCCAGAAAATGCTCGCATGTGGTTGAATTTAGCGGCCGCCATTTTGGGGCGTTTGGAGTTGGCGACTCGAGATCGACAGGATCGAGCCATCGAGGCTTATAAACAGGCGTTACGCATCGATCCTGTAGCGCCCAGCGCCCATTACAATATTGGCCTCATACATGCAGAGCGCCAAGACTGGGATCAGGCCATCCAATGGTTTCAAGAGGCTGTTCGAGCAAACCCTGCCGATGAAGATGCCCGATGGCGGCTTGAGCAGGCGAAAAAAGCAAAGGAAGCAAGCTCGGAATCCTGATTTGCTTTATTTATGTAGCCGAAACGAACGGAGGATCCAGCTATGATGACTTCGCCTCAACGACTGGAAGCCACCATTTATGGACATGTACAAGGAGTCGGGTTTCGTGTTTTCGTTCGGGAAAAGGCCTGCTCTTTAGGATTGACTGGGTATGCAAGAAACCGTTACGCTCCTCTGCGATATGTCGAAGTCGTTGCCGAGGGCCCCCGATCTGCTCTGGAGGCTTTGTTGTCCTATTTGGAGCAGGGGCCGCGACTGGCTCGCGTCCAGCGAGTGGATGTACAATGGAAAAGCGCAACAGGTGAGTTCAAAGGCTTTCATGTGCGTTGAACCACGTTCATTGGAGCGCTCCCTCGAATTTCTTTTATGAGCACCTCTACGATTGAATCCTTACCGCCAGAAACTTATGAGCGCGTGGGCCGCCAAGCCTGGGTGATTTTATGGGTGGCGTTTGTGGCGTTCCTCGTGATCCTTACTGGCGCGCCCTTGGGCGTTAATTGGTATATTCATTACGCCACCAAACCGATGGCTGTTCGCGTCGAGGCTGTTACTGGTGCCACACTTATTTTGCCGGCGGAAAATGGGGATCCTGTAGCTGTGGTGGATGTGCAATTTATCCGGGAGGGTGATCGGGTTCGCACCGATCAGGACGCGCGGGCCAATCTCTCCATTTTTGATCATCCCGATGATTCTGATAGCCTGGCATCCATTCAATTGCGCACGAATAGCGAAGTTGAATTGATTCGTTCACGACGTCCCCGTTTTGAGCGCAGCGATCTTCCGCGTCAGGTGGAATTAAAATTGCTTTCAGGCCGAGCTCGCGTGACCAGCGGCGCTTTGGATGATCGACCGCTTCAAGTTCATATTCAAACGCCACAGGCATTGATTGTCGTTAATAATGGCAGTGCAGCGATCGCCGTCACGAATGAAATGACCGAAGTGACTGCGCGCAATGGCGAAATTTCGGTGATCGCCCAGGGGCGGGAGGTGGTGATCAGCAAGGGGCGTCGCACGACGGTAAGCTTTGGACAGCCGCCTTCCGATCCGCAAGTCGCGGATAAAAACCTCATCAGAAATGGCGATTTTAGCCAGCCATTAGAGAGTACATGGCAGGTGGAAAGCATTGTGGACGCCCGGGACTTGAGCAATGTGACCTTTGGGTCTGTGACCGTTATCAACACCGGGGGACGCAAGGCCGCTTACTTCCAGAGGGATGCGAAGGGTGAAGATGCAAATCTTCATAGCGAAACAGCCATCGTTCAGGACATCGATGCTGATGTGCTGGATGCAGAAAGTTTGATCTTTCGATTCGATGTGCGCCTCATCAGCCAAAGCCTCCCAGGGGGCGGCATTCAATCTTCAGAGTTTCCCATGATGATACGCATCGATTTTGTGGATGTGAATGGCAATCCACAGTTCTGGACACATGGTTTCTATATGGTGGATCCGGTGGAAAACTGGCCCTTACGCGATGGTGAAAAGATTCCAGGGCTGGTGTGGTATGCTTATGAATCACCAGATTTCATGAAGAGCGAAACGTTTCCCCGACCTGCCAAAGTTACTAGCATCCGGATCTATGCTAGCGGGCACAATTATCGCAGCCAGGCTGCGGATATTGAATTAATCGCAAAATAGCGCCGGAGCCCCTTCCTCATCACGTTGTGTTTTTGTGTGTTGCTTTATGGTCTCTCTCCGACGACTCTTCCCCTATTTCCTTCTCGCAGGCATATTGCTGGTAGGGTTTGCCCTGCGCACCTATAATGTCGACTGGGCGGATGGACAGCTACCTCACCCCGATGAACGTTCCACCATAGCTTTCTATGCGCCCACCATTCAGTGGCCTAAGGACTCATCAACCCTGCTGGATCCCGAACGATCCACACTGAATCCATTTATTGATCCGAATACGGGACGACCACGATCGTACACCTATGGTCACTTTCCTTTGTATTTGTTGGTTGCAACAGGGCATGTCGTCTCGGAACTTACGCCACTTGCTGAAAAGGTGGGGCTTCCCGAAAAATACGTCAACATGATTCGAATGGCGGATGGCGTTCCTGGCTATGCCTGGGTGGGACGGGTATTGGTGGCCATTTTTGACACCATCACATTGCTTTTTCTCTTTCTGCTTGGGAAAAAACTCTGGAACATCCATGTTGGACTGCTTGCTGCGGCTTTTGGCGCCTTCACAGTGCTGCAGATTCAACTATCGCACTTTTTCGCCGTTGATCCTATCTCCGCCGCTTTTGTGGTGATGACGCTTTATTTTGCCATCCTGATGCTGGATTCAGGGGCATGGAGGTATACCATTTTAACAGGCATCATGGCCGGTTTGGCCATTGCTTCCAAATTTAGCGCCACGCCCGTCCTTGCCGCTCCTGTCATCGCAGGAGGCCTTCTAACATGGCGCCAGATGAAATCTGGCGATGTCAAAACTACACCTGGTTGGGTGCTTGCTTTTGTGACCCTGTTCATAGCATTTGTTACGTTCTTTGTTACATCGCCTTTCGCGATACTCGATTGGCAGCACTTCTATCAATTTGTTATCAAAGAGCAAGGGGCCATGGCACGCGGGGAGGCGGATTTTCCCTTTACCCGGCAATATCGGGGCACAACGCCTTATTGGTATTTTATTCAGCAACAGATTGTTTGGGGAATGGGGATTTTCTTGGGAATTATTGGCTGGCTTGGGTTTGGTTGGGGCCTGATACGAGCCGCATTTGGACGAGCACAGCCTGGTCTTTGGATTGTTTTGTCTTGGCTGCTTCCCTATTTTTTGATAACAGGGAGTTTTTTGGCAAAGTTTAACCGATATATGGCGCCAGTGGACCCGTTATTGAGTTTGTTGGGGGCGGGTATGCTGTGGTCATTCGCTGTATGGTGGGTCTCAAAGCGTCAGACCACTGCCGCGGCGACTTTGAACATCGACAGCCATCCAGTTTCAGCAAAGCAAACAGAGAAGGACTATTCCGCGCTGTCCGGCAGTGTTGAAGATGCGGCCATTATCACCGCTGAACCCATCCCACAAAATGTGATCGATGAACCAGACAAAAGAATAAAACGTTGGTTTTGGGGCTTGGGGTTGGCCATCCTTATCCCCACCATGCTATGGGCTCTGGCTTTTGTCAATGGCGTTTACCGGACAGAACATCCCTTTATTACTGCCTCCAAGTGGATGTATGCAAACATCCCTGATGGCAGCACCATCATCACCGAACATTGGGAAGAGGGGTTGCCATTAAACTTGCCGATTCCTGGGGGATATCCTGCGGCACATGGTTGGAAGAATGTGACCATGCCTATGTACGAAGAGGATACGCCTCAAAAATTTGAAATTATCAAGCAGAATATGCGAGAGGGGGATTATTATGTGTTGGCCACCAGGCGGTTGTATGGCGCATTGCCACATTTGCCCGAACGCTATCCAATGAGTATTCGTTTTTATGAACTCTTGTTTGAGGGCAAGCTTGGCTACAAGCTAGTCGCAGATTTTCATACCTATCCAAAGCTTTTTGGCATTGAAATCCCAGATCAAAGTGCGGATGAGAGCTTTTGGGTCTATGATCACCCGCGGACCTTGATTTTTAAGAAAGAGCGCGACTTGTCGGATGAGGAGTGGAACGCGCTTCTTGGTGGATTATGGGAACAAGCGGTTCCTTATTATAC
>WFTO01000233.1 GCA_015485435.1 Anaerolineae bacterium
CAACCAACCCAGCAAGCGGGCAAGTCGAAGGGAAAGCGGAAATGATGTAAATACAAGAGACTGTGGCCTTTCCCATACATAGCCACTACAAGCCCCTCGATCACGTATCGACAGGGGCTTGTATCTTTTTTCCGTTGCTTTGTTCAGTGACCTGGCTAAGTGAAAGCGATGTTTCAGAAACCATGCGCTACTGATCG
The DNA here is from genome assembly GCA_015485435.1 of Anaerolineae bacterium. Taxonomy (GTDB): domain Bacteria; phylum Chloroflexota; class Anaerolineae; order J102; family J102; genus M2005. The sequence continues at coordinate 198 of WFTO01000233.1, forward strand.
CCCTGAACGCCAACTTGAATCGACTTGCATCTGTGAACGCGTGTCTAATTTTGAAACGCGTCCATCATCCTCGTAAGCGCTTTTTCTTTCATCAAGACGTCGGCTATAATAGATTGAGCATACTTTCCGCACTCTTCCTTTGCTGTGCCTTTAATCATGTCACAACGCATTCTTGTCGTCGACGACGATCGCCAGATCGTCCGGTTGATCCGATCTTATCTCGAACAAAACGGCTTTGACACACTGGCAGCCTATGAGGGCAACGAGGCCTTGCATCTTATTCGCGCGGAGAAGCCCGATCTGATTGTACTTGACTTGATGTTGCCGGGCGTGGATGGCTGGGAAATCACCCGAATCGTCAGAGGCGATCCAGCCATCAGCGCCACCCCCATCATTATGCTCACAGCACGAGTGGAAGACACAGATCGGATTGTAGGCCTGGAAATGGGGGCGGATGACTACATTCCCAAGCCGTTCAACCCGCGTGAAGTCGTTGCTCGCGTGCGAGCGGTGTTGCGTCGCACCCATGGTGATAGTCGTCCTGCGAACATCTTACAAGTTGGCCCCATTCGTTTGGATGTAGATCGCCATATGGCGGTGGTGAACGAACGCCATATGGAGCTCACGCCTACCGAATTCGATCTATTGAAGTTATTGATGAGTTATCCTGAACGCGCGTTCACTCGCGGCGAAATGATTGACCAGGCGCTCGGGTACGCTTACGAAGGCATGGAACGCACCATCGACAGCCATATCAAAAATCTGCGTAAGAAACTGAATATTCCCAAAGGAGAGCCGGGCTACATTGAAACAGTATATGGCGTAGGCTATCGTTTGGTGGGGGGCGAATGAGAAAATTATGGGTGCGGCTCGGGTTGGCATTCGCCTTGGTGGCGCTACTGGCCATTGCTGCGGTTGGGTTGTTGGCCAACTATCAACTCACCGCGGGATTTCATCGGTATGTGGTTAGCAACCAGGTCAACAAACTATTGTTGCCCGCGCTCACGCTTCATTATCAGGAACATGACAGTTGGCAAGGCGTGGAGGCAGTCTTTCAGCGGTTGCCTGGCCCTCAGCGAGGCAAAGGCTACAGCCAAGGAGCGGGTCATCCACCCCAATACACATTGGCCGACGCGTCAGGCAACGTGGTTTATGATGAAACTGGCCAGTATCAAACCATTTCCGTAACCCAAAAACGCCGGGCCATTCCCATAGTTGTCGACGACAAAACCGTTGGCTATTTACTTGTGACTTCTCCCTCTGCTGAAAATCAGGGTCGCGCTGAAGAAGCATTCTTTGATCTCATCGCGCAGTCTTTATTGTGGGCGGGCATTGTCGCCGCCGTGCTGGCATTGATCGTTGGGATGGCGATGGCCCGACACCTTTCTGCGCCTCTTGCCCATTTGGCCACAGCCGCCCGCGCTCTTTCGAGGGGCGATCTCAGCCAACGGGTGCCAGTCGGTGGTAGCGAAGAAATCTCTGAAGTCATGGCTGCGTTCAACGAAATGGCCCAAGAATTGGAACGATCGGAGGCGCTACGCCAGCAAATGGTCGCTGATATCGCCCATGAGTTACGCACCCCTCTCTCGGTGATTCAGGGGAATTTGCAAGCCTTGCTTGATGGTGTATACCCACTGACCAAAGAAGAAATTGCCCATGTTTACGACGAAACGCTGACTCTTGCCAGGTTAGTCAATGACCTGCGCGCACTCACTCAGGCTGAGGCAGGTCAACTCAGCTTGAATTTGGGCGATATCGATACGCACGCCCTGGTGCAACAGGCTGTGACCATTTTTCAAGAATCGGCGCGGGAAAAACAAATCCAACTTTCGGCAGAGATTGCACCGGACGCAGCATCCATCTGGGCCGACGCGGACCGCGTTCGACAGGTTCTGTATAATTTGCTGGCCAATGCCTTGAAACACACCCCTAAAGGGGGAAGCATCCGCATTACAGCCACGCCGGCCACCCTGCCCGATGGACGGCCTGGTGTGAAGGTGACCGTTGAAGACACGGGACCAGGGCTAACGCCTGAGGAACAACGTCATGTTTTTGACCGTTTCTGGCGAGCCGATGCCTCCCGTTCACGGGATAAAGGTGGATCGGGCCTGGGCCTGACCATCGCCCGACACCTCATCGAAGCTCAGGGTGGACAGATCGGCGTGAAGAGCGAGCCGGGCCAGGGCGCGCGGTTCTGGTTCGTGTTGCCTCGGAGATAAATGTTGGGAATGGTGCGACAATCCCTACAGCTGGACATGAAAGGCGTTGACGTTTCCAGTTTCATAAGCATCAGCGCCATCAGGCCGCTCCAATTTATCCATTTTTCAAACTTGCCCTCACTCCCAACCTTATTCCCAAGCCAAATCTATGTCTCTCCTCGGCGTTGACATCGGCGGCACCTTTACCGACCTGGTAACCATCGCCGATGACCACATCCACATCTACAAACTCCTTTCCACCAAAGCAGACCCCTCCATCGCCTTTCTGGACGGCATGGAGGCCCTGGCAGTCTCGCCCGACGCGACGGTCGCCCACGGCACCACTGTGGCCACCAACGCGGTACTGGAACACAAAGGCGCGCGCACCGGGCTCATCACCACCCAGGGCTTCCGCGACGTCCTCTTCATCGGCCGCCAGACCCGCCCCCAGCTCTATCG
>WFTO01000234.1 GCA_015485435.1 Anaerolineae bacterium
GAAGAGGAGGAAGACTTCTAAACCAACGGGCTACATCTTAAATCCCCATGCAACCAGGAGCCGCGCGGAATGCGGCTCCTGGCTTTTTTATGACCTCATCAGAGGCGTTTCAGAGTTTTCGACAAGCGCTTGGGCAAGAAGCGGGGATTGTTGAAAGGTCTCCTGGACCTGTCGCTTTGGAGATTGCAGGGGATGAAACGCCAATTCATCGGCATGAGAGACCAAAAACCGTAATAGCGTGGTGACTCCTGGCGTCTTTAGCGAAACGGGCGTCCAAAGCAATCGAAATGCCCGGCTTAGCGTGCCTTCTCGTAGCCGCACTGCGTACAATTGTCCCAAAGACACCTCCTGTTGGACAGAAAAACAAGGTAATAGGGCAATTCCCATATTGGCAATGACCGCTTGTTTAATCGCTGAGGGAGCGGTAAATTCCACAACGGCTTGAGGCAACACGCCAAATTCAGCCAGCGACTGCATCTCCCATGCTCGTGCCAATGAGCTCTCTTCGCGCATGACAAAGGTTTCTCCCATCAATTCATCGGCGCGGATAAAAGGTCGTCCCCACCAACGATGCTCGCGCCCTACAACAATCACGGCTTCCTCATCCCATAATGGCGTTACCTCTATCAGACTTTTTTGAAGATGATCGCCAATAATGGCAAACGCCAACTGGTGGCCGGCAACAAGATGTACAAGATTAGGTGTGGACGCAATTTTCACAGAGAGAGAGATCGCCGAATATTGCCGATAGAACAATTTACTCCATCTTGGCAGTAAACAGGAGCCGACGCCCGGTGTCGCCCCCAGATGCACGTTCTCCATGTGTCTCTTTTCTGTCATGGCAGCCTGCTTGACGGCCTGTCTAGCTTCTTGAGATAGCTGAAGCAATTGCTGAGTGTAATCCAATAGAACCTCCCCCGCCTTCGTTAAAGCCATTCCCTTCCTGCCACGTACAAAAAGCGTTACGCCCAACTCGCGTTCTAACGATTTAATGTGCTGGCTGATAGCTGGCTGCGTCAGATAAAGAATATCTGCAGCTCGACTAATACTACCTTCGGAGGCGACGGTCTGAAATATCACCAACTGGTGGGGGTTGAGCATCATCAACGTCCTTTTGCACGAGGAATAAGCAAGGGCTGTCACGATCAACAATGTATTGTAATGATGCATGCCTCGCTGCCACAAATTTTTCAGTCCTTTATCGATAAGCATTTACTTATACCACAAATAAGGATTTCGCTATGGATCATGATTTTGGGGTTTGCTATAGTAAAAAAGTATCCATTTCGATTTTATCCATTATTTTGTGGAGGTTATGCAATGGCAGTATTTACCAATCAAAACAGCACCTCTTGGCTGAAGAAGCAGTGGCCATGGTGGATTGCAGGCGTGCTAACAGCAACAGCCGAAGTGATCAACTACACCTTGCTCCCCCTGGGCAGTCCCAAACACAAATTTATTGGCGTCACCAGTGGGATGGCCCGGATGTTGGCCGGCGTTGAATCCACCCTGTTCGGATTTTCTTTCATCGCCACAAAGCCCGACTATCAGCCTTCCATTCAATGGGTGATTATCGGCGCCATGATCGCAGCGTTCGTGCTAGCGTGGTTGGAAGGAGAATTTCGTAGCTGGGTGCGTTATCCCAAAGGAACGTTGATTGCCACGGCATTTGGCGCCTTCTTTTTCGCCTGGGGCACCCGCGTAGCCGGAGGATGCACCTTGCACCATCTGCTTGGCGGCTGGGCAGCCATGAACATAAAAAGCTGGGTGGTCATGTTATTTGCCACCATTGGTGCATTGCTCGCCTTTTTATTGCTCCGAAAATTAAACTTATCTCAATATTTTAAAAGCCAAGAAACACAATGGTACGTGGCCCAAGCAAAGGACCGGGGTTGGGCCGATGGCCTGACGCTGGGCAGTGACACCAAGCCGACCTTACTTTCATGGATTCTTTATGTGGTATTAGGAGTCATTTTACTCGTAGTCATCTATATGGCTTTTGCCGGGAACAATTACGCGATCATCATGGGCTGGGCTAAATCCCTTGATGAGACCAAAATGGCGGGAGTCATGCTAACGGGTAAAAATCTGCTAAACATTCTCATGTTAATCATCGTAGGCGCTTTATTAGGCATCTCGGTTGCCAAAACAGGATTTGGCACAGAATGCGGAATTATCAACTTTGAACTGGGGCGAGAAATGGAAAAAGGAGAAGATGTGGCTGCGCAACGATGGGGCATGCCTTTCTCGCTACGCACGGTGATGATTTCTTATCAACCATTGGGAGCGCTGGCATTGCACATTGGCATCGTGGCTTTGGTGATGGCCATCGGTTTTGCATTTTTCAATATTATGGAAGGACACCACTGGGCGACAGAGGCATTTGCCGCCAAATATGTCGGACCTGAATTCCACAAAATCGGCCCCGGCCACATTCGCGAACAAACCACTCTGCCCATGGACCTGTTTGGCGGGTTCCTTTTGGGATTTGGCACCGTTCTGATGCTTGGCTGTGAATTTCGCAACTACGGCCGCACAGGGTTGCTTTACATCACCGGCCTGTTGATTTGGCCTTTCTTCTATCTGGGCTACCTGCCTTATACCCTTGCCCGCGATTTCTGGGATGGTCTCATGGGATCCATGCCATACACCCCTACTACCTTCTTCCCGGCATTGGTTGCGCCCGGCAACAAAACCATTCAGGCACTCATTTGGTTCGCCTGGGCGATCTTCTGGCTATGGGTGTTCTATTGGGCCCTCCGTCGTGGCGCTCGGAATATTGGCGTCAACACCACGGATTTGTTACGGATGAATTCCGAGGATATGTATCTCGCGCGATTAAACAAGATGGAAAAAGAGGGCAAGCTGGCGTTCATCGATGAAATCGAACGAGATCTCTTTCAGCAGGCCAAGAAGGTCTAGTCGTATCACAACCTAGAAGCATGGGATGGACGCTCCTGTGAAGCAAGAGCGTCCATCCCATTGACGAGGAAGCCATGACAAAGAAAACCCAGACCAACCTTCCCCAAAAACTACCCGTACAAACCGAAAAGGCTCGTCGATGCGTCCGTTGGCTCGTCCTAAGCCTTTGGTTAGGCTTGGCCTACGCCTTAATTTTAGTCTTTCTAATCTCTTTGAACCTGGCTGCTCCAGAATTACACATTCCCGCCTCGATTCAATCGCTGAATTTGATGCTGTGGGCAATTGCAAAGATTGGCTTTGCTTTCTCATTGGTCTGTTTATATCAGGCAACGGGTTACACGAAATGGGCGATCGCAGCAATGCTCCTGGCTGCAAGCGCCGTCTTGCCATATGTTTTGACCAACCATGAATCCCAGGTGTTTGTCTTGGGCATCGAAGCGTTGGCGGTGACGGGGCTGAGCCTGTCCCTATTTGATTTGGGCCGAGCCACACAACGCGATCTAGGCACCTCTGCAGGATTAGTCTTCCTGGGAGTGATTTTACAAATCCTACAAAGCCCCATCATGGCGTATGTGGGCATCATTTTGCTGGCGATTGGTTTTTATTTAAGTTTAAAACAATTGCTGCGCCCATAACGGAGAGATTCCAATATGCACTGAGTGGGCAGATGACTCTGCCCATTTTTTATGACTAGCATCCTAACTGCTTTGAGAAAAATCGCCGACACCTATTGACAAAAGCATCAAAGTAGGGTATATTGCCTTTATAGCGTCATGTGAGCGCTAACGGCAACGCTCACATCCCCTTTTTCTTTTTCAGGACGAACGTTATTATGGCTCGGCGCATTACCATTTCGGATGTGGCGAAATTAGCGGGGGTTTCACACCAAACGGTGTCACGCGTCATCAACAACAAGCCTGATGTCAGTCCAGCTACGCGGCAGCGCGTTTTAGAGGTGATCAAAAAAACCGGTTATCGCCCTAGCGGGTTGGCCCGTGGGCTGGCCACATCAAAAACCGCCACCATTGGCATGGTAGTACCCGACATATCCAATCCTTTTTTCTCAGATATTGCCAGGGGCATTGAAACCACCGCATATGAGAGGGGTTACAATGTCTTTTTATGCAACACCAACGAAGAACCTGAACGCGAACTGGAAGTGCTGTATTCGCTGGAACAAAAACAGGTCGATGGGGTTATCTTATGCGGATTACGACAAAAGACCCCCGCACTTCTAGACGCCCTTGAGCGTTTTTTTGCCGTGGTTCTGGTTAACCGTCTCCTTGAAGAAAAGACTTTCCCGGCAGTCATGATCGACAACCAGACAGGCGCCAAAGAAGCGGTCCAACACTTACTGAATTTAGGGCGCACCAACATAGGCCTTCTGGTGGGACCAGCATTTTCCTATAGCGCCAAGCAGCGCTACCAGGGTTATATCGAGGCCATGCACAATGCAGGCCTTCCTATTCAGGACGGATGGATTCACAACTGCATTCCGACAGTGGAAGGGGGGGAGCAAGCCGCACGAGTTCTTTTAGAAGCGCATCCAGAAGTGAATGCGCTTTTTTGTTATAACGATCTTGTTGCGGTTGGAGCCATTCAGGCCTGTCATGCCCTACAGCGAAAAATTCCAGAAGACGTGGCCATCATTGGCTTTGATGATATTTATCTGGCAGCTTTGGTCACCCCTGCCCTGACCACATGCCGAGTGCCGCTCATCGAAATGGGACATCATGCTATGGGTCTCCTTTTACAACAAATCAATGAAAAACACTTGGGCTCTCGCGTCATTACAGTTACGCCACAATTGATTATACGAGACAGCGCTCCGTTCGCCCACGAATTGACCCCATAAGCGCTTTGCTCGTAGTCAAAACCATCACAACTGCATATCAGCTCAAAGCGAAGGAGGTGCGCCTATCGCAAAAACTGAAACGCATTCACCCAATTTGTCACCCCAAAGCATTTCCCCCTTTTCCACCGAGGAGAGAAAATAAGATGAAGCAACAAACTCTGAATTTGCGTAAACTGTGGCTGATCGGAGCGCTGATCATCCTGCTTATCTTGTTC
>WFTO01000235.1 GCA_015485435.1 Anaerolineae bacterium
CCAACCAGCGCTGGTGTTACGTCGCCATCCAAAATCAAATGAAAAGGAGCTTACCTTTTTGGTTTGGGGGTTGATACCCTCTTGGGCGGATGATCCCACCATCGGGAGTCGGCTTATCAACGCCCGGGCCGAAACCCTGGTGCAAAAACCTGCTTTTCGGACAGCCTTTCGTCGCCGTCGTTGTCTGGTGCCAGCGGATGGTTTTTATGAATGGAAGCGGGCAAGCAAGCGTAAACAACCGTATTTTATTGCCAGAAAAGATGGCAAACCCATGGCGTTGGCCGGGTTATGGGAACATTGGCAAAGCGCCGATGGCAGTGTGATCGAGACATTCACTCTCATTACGACCGAGCCCAATGAGCTGGTGAGCAAATTTCACAATCGCATGCCCGCGATCTTGCCCAAAGAAGTCTTTGATTTATGGCTTCATCCTCATACCGATAAGAAGACCTTGCAAGCTTTGCTGTTGACGCCCTATCCAGCGACATGGTTGACCGCTTGGCCAGTAAGTCCGCTGGTCAACCATCCCGCCAATGATGATCCCAGCCTGATTGCGCCTTTGCCTCAGCTGTTTTCTGCTGACGATTGATGGCCTGCTTTTCATGTATTTCGTCTATCTTGCTCGAACTTCGATAGAAGCGCCCGCCTGTGCTCCTCAAACATCTTTCACTGACCAACTTTCGTAATTATATACGCCTTGAATTGGATTTTCCGTCGGGATTGACCCTGATTCAAGGGGGAAACGCCCAGGGCAAAAGCAATCTGCTGGAGGCCATGGTTTTCCTGGCCACAGGGAAATCTCCGCGCGCGAGCAGTGACGCCGAGTTGGTGAACTGGCTGGTGCGCGATGAACCCTATCCCTATGCGCGGGCCGCTGCAGAAGTGATGCGCGCACATAAAGAGGATCAGATCGATATCACTCTGTTGCCCAATAAAGGCAATGGCCGCTTTCGTAAACAGGTCAGAATCAATGGCGTGAACAAACGGGCCATGGATTTGGTGGGCGTGATGCTCACGGTGCTTTTTCGCCCCGAAGATGTGCATTTGGTTTCCGGATCGCCCAACCAGCGACGTCGGTATCTCGATGTGGCGCTTTGTCAGATGGAGCCCGCTTACTGTCGAGCATTGAGTCATTATCAGAAAGTGTTGAGTCAACGTAATGCCTTGCTGCGCAGCCTTGCCGAGCGTCGAACCAGTGATGTGGGAGAGCAGCTGCGCTATTGGGACGAGAAATTGGTGGAATCAGGCAGCCTGGTGGTGGCCCGCCGTCTGTGGCTTATCAACGAGCTCGCAAAGGAAGCTGCGTTGCTCCATCTTGATCTCAGCGGCGGTGTAGAACGTTTACGTTTGCGTTATCTTCCCAGCTTCGATCCCGGTCAGCAGCCTCGCTCGGCACGCACACCCTATCCCAGCACCCAAGTATTGAGGGAGCGCGGCGTAGAATACGAAGAGCTCTCTGTGGAACAGGTGAGCGCGTCCTTCCTGGCTCATCTTTTTGCAGGGCGGAGTCGCGACCTGGCCGCGGGCATGACGCTGCTGGGGCCGCATCGTGACGATCTGGGATTTTACCTGGGGGATCGCAATCTGCGTATCTATGGGTCGCGCGGACAACAGCGAACCGCAGCTTTGGCCAGCAAGCTGGCAGAGGTGGCCATCATGACTCGAGTCAGTGGCGAACACCCCATCCTGTTGTTGGATGACGTCATGTCGGAGTTGGACGCAACTCGGCGTGCCATGCTGTTGGACGTTATCCCCATGGTAAAACAAGCCATCGTCACCACTACGGACTGGTCGTATTTTTCACCTGGGCTTCTCCAAGAGGCCCATCGCCTGCAAGTGAAGGATGGTCAGGTGCTTTTTATTGAGGGCGCGCCCCCGGATTGACGTTCAATGCGAATGGGGCGTCCGGTTATTGAGCCAGCTTTCGCTCCAGTCGCGCCAGTCGGTGTTCGAGCTCTCTCAAAAGCCTTTGTTGATGGGGTGTGAATCGCCATACTTGAACTCGTTGGATGGCCTCCAACGTGACGCGCCGCGCCAATTCAAGCTCTTTTTCTCGCCATTCGTAGTGTTTGGCCAGCTCGATCAGTGCATCGGCATTTTGAGGCTGGGCCGAGGCCAGCGCCAGCCACCAGTGAACAGCCTCTTTCCGGCGCCCCTGGCGTTTGAGTAAGCGGGCAAGTTCATGCATGGCCTGCATGTGCAGTGACGGTGGAAGTGGTTGGTCCAACGCTTGCCGATAGGCCCTTTCTGCCCGGGCGTCATGGCCTGAGCGTTGATAGATGCGCGCCAATGCAAGCCAGTCGTGAGGATGGGGCGTTTGTATGCCGGCCATGGTGGCGATGATGGCCTGAGCCAAGGGGGCCATGCTGAGGATGTCTTCCTGGTTATGGTAGAGGATGGCCTCCATATCGTGTGTGTTTCCTTCCCCCTTCGCGAAGCGAAACCAGAGGTTGGGGATGGCCCAAGAAGGGATATCGAGCCCCGAGCGCACATGGCCCAGGATCCGTTTTTCCAGGTTTCCGAAATGACAGGCGCGTAAGCGAATGCGCCATAATCTCCGCGCCGGAATCAACAGGTCTAGATGAGGATCGGCGGATGGTGCGGGGAGCCCTGTCAGTGTGAAGCGGGTGCGCAACAACGGCCAATCGAATGAGCGTCCGTTAAATGTGACTAAGCCCTTGCGACCCTGAATGAACTGGGCCAAATCTGGCAGGTATGCCCGTTCTTCGGCAGGATTGCGGGCGAAGAACTGACGCACGACAAAGCTATCCTCCTCAAACACGCCGACTCCGGTCAAAAAAACGATCACGCCCGTTCCTCCACTCAGCCCCGTTGTCTCCGTATCAAGAAAAATCGTTTCACGGAAATCGAAATCGGCGGCATCCACCAGAAGCTGAACGGCTTCATCGGGCAGGTGCAAAAGTTCGCCTAGGCTGATGTTTCCCTGCTGATGTTCCAGAGGAAAACGCCTCGTGCGTAAAAGATATCGTCCCCATCGGCCCTCCACCTCTGACATGCCTGGTAATTCCGTCAGCGGCCTCTTTTCGCTCTGCGGCTCCGGCGCGCGTTCAGGTTCGGCCATAGAGGCGGGGCGGGAAGCGATTAGCTTCTTACGGCGTCGTCGCAAACGTCCCGCTTTTTGCAACCGTTTCAGTCGATCGTGGATATCGTTTGGCATTGTCAGGCGTCTAAGTGTGCGTTAATGGTTGTTCTTTCCGGAATGCGAGGCGTCTGACCCAGATACTGGAGGGGGCGTTGCCTGCAAAGTCTTCCAATCGTCGCGAAGACGTTGAAGTGTTTCGGGCTTGGTGGGAACATGACCATATTCAAACGCGTTATAGGCCTCAGTGATCCGATGCAATTCCTGGGAGCATTCTGGAAATACGCGTTGGAGATAGGGTAAATAGTCGTTGGGCGTCCATGTTCGATCTCGCGGAACGCCGCGTTCTGCTCCCAGTTTTTGTAGATTGGCATAAATGTGACGAATGGTCAAGGCCGAGTAGAACTTTCTCCCCATCCCGAATCGTCCCATCATACTGGCCCACTCTCTCAGCGCTTGATAACCCCGATGAAGTACTTCGCGCAGACTTTCTTTTTCCAGGCCATGCACGCGTACATGCTCTTCGGCCATAGGATGGGGTGGACGAGCCCGGCGACGTTTGGCCAGCCAGAACGCGAGCAACAAAAGTGTTGTCAATCCCAGCAAGATGGGGATGACATATTGGAAAAGGAAAAGCAGCCATGCTGGAGGAGCATAGGCGACCACGACGTCGCCTGGCGTAGACTCTGAGGCCCCGGCATTTCTCCCCAAATTGCCCAAGACCTCCTGACCCGCCTCTCCTCCCATTACGCCGGCGACTGATCGCACCAACCACTGCAACAATGGCTCCAAGAAGCGGAGGAAAAAAAGCATGGCGGCCTCAACATAAGGGCCGATCCAGCCCAAGATGGGCTGCATCCATTGCCAGAGCGCGCGAAAACCCTGCAAACTCCAGAATTGGCCAACACCCCAGGCCAACGCAAGCACCGCCAGAGTATTAATCGTCATCACCATCATCCAGGATGGCGGCAGGGAGACGCGCCTTTGACCTGTATTGCGGGCAATATCTTCGGTTCTCCCTATGGCCACAGCCAGCAGTCCAAAGAAAAAGAAGGTGGTCACAAAGATCATTCCCGATTGCTGGCTGAGATAATGATAAAGGCTAACGGAAAGCAGCAGTGCCAGGACGCCTTTACGAAAATCGTAGCCAATGATGAAAAAGTCCGCATCTCGTTGGAGAAGGCTCACTGCTCGCCACCAGAGAAAAGCCAGCGCTCCCAGGATGACCGCGGTCTTGCGCATACTCGCTGTATCGGTGAATAGCTGATTCATCCAGCTCCAACTCAGCAAAGGTGCCGTTGGAAACACAAAGAGGTGGATCGCCATCCAGCCCAGAAGGATGAGCAGCGCTGCAACGAGGAACTCAAACGCGGGCGAGGGAATATCGCTTTGCTCGAGAACATGGGCCATGATGATCTTCCCCGCCATGACGATCCAAAATCCGATAAGAACGCGCCATGGTGGCAGGCGCCAGGTTTCAGGAAGAAAAAGCATGACAGCAGGAGCAAACCAGGCCGTCTCCATAGCGGTCAGGGTGAAGAAGATGGCATTCTGGGACCACGGCAGTCCGTGGCGAGGATTTATCCGGGAAAAGGGGATCATAAAAATGCGTGTGGCAGGGGGACTGGCTTAAACGAACATCCGGAACGCTTTTCCATGGACCGATCAAAGGGCCAGTTTCTTATGTTTCAGCTGTGAAATGGCCTGGCCTTGTCGTTGTTCTGGCGTCAGCAGTTGTTCAGCTCCGAACTGGGGATGGCCAAGATCGATCGCATGGAGGCGTTTTTCGTCAATACGATAGACAATGATGCCGGAAAGTTGCGTCGGTAGAGGTCGCTTATCGAGCGTAATCAGAACGAGCTTTCGCCCTGTGGCGTTGAGTTTCAGCAGCAATGCGGTGAGGTTCTCTGACACCGAGGCGGAGAGGAGCACAAGGGTGCTTCCCCAGGGGAGGCGTGCGCTTTCTTCAGCCAACAGCGTTTCAAATGGGGCGCTGGTAAAGGGGGTGATCGCTGCCAGCAATTCCAAAATGGTTGTGAGTTGCATTGCAGAACGACCGGGAAGGATTTTGATAGATTGATCGGAGCCTGGTAATGTGCCATTTGCCAACAGGCCCACGGGCCAACGACGCATGAGAGCATCATACGTCACCGATGCCGCGACGCTGATCATGCTCTCCAGATGGTTTGGGATGAAGCCCAGCCAGCTTTTATCGACCGTGGCGACATTCAAGCAGACCATCAAATTCATGTCGTTAGAGGGTTCCAGCACGCGCGTTTGCAATTGCTGTCGTCGTGCAGAGGCCTTCCAATGCACTTTTCGAAAATCATCTTCATGTCGATAGTCGCGTATCCCCACGGTACGAAGGGGGTCTTCGAACATGAATTGGTTGGCGGCGCGGTCTCCATATGGGTCCTTCGCGGGTAAACCCAGCTGTGTGATGGGGATTATCCGCGGATAGACAACCAGGGTGTGGATCATCTCCACCCGGCGGCGAGAGCGAAACATACCAAAGCCATCTCCGGTTTGGAGTTCCACAGGCCCAAAGGTGTGGAAGCCACGCGTGGCGGCATGTAGGTGATAGGTTCTTGTGCTTTGATCGTACCATTTCAGCGCCCAAAAATTCTGTAATTCACCCTTGCCTGTATCGCCGCGAATAGGAATCGCCACTTCCTCGACAGGCAAAGCTTTAGGAAAAACGTCTGCCGTGGTCAACCAGGTGAGAGGAAGAAACTTGTGATTGGCAACACTGATTTTCAATTCGATGGTTTCCCCCATGAACGCCCGCTTCTCAGAGAACGATCGCTCGTAATTCACGCCCACAAAGGCCAGGCGATTCCAAACGCTGCTGGCGATGACGATCGTTATGAGGATAGCAGCGATCGCCATGAGTTCAGGAATACGCGTCATCAGGCCCAGCAGAGTAATGATCAGCGCCATGGCGATCCAGGCTGAATGAAATTGCTCTTGAATGCTGATATCGATACGTCGCTTACCATAACCCAAATACCCCTTCAGTCGTCCCCATGAATTGGATTGTTCAGATGGTTTGTCCGTCATCGTTTCATGATTCATGATAATCTCTTGTCTCAGCATAGATCAATTTGGACATTTTTACCAGTTTAACGTGAATTCAGAGTTAAGTAGTCTATAAAAAGTTTCTTGGCCGCCTCATGGCCGACATAGGCCGTCCTTCAGCCCAACGGGATCGATAGACCGATTTCAATCGGCGGCTTTGATTCGTGCTAGTCTGCGTCATTTGCATTCTCCAAAACTATTTTCAGTCAGGTCTTGGAGGAAACGCAAAATGTGGTAAACTTCTACGTTATGAAACTCGTTGCCGACTTGCATATCCATTCTCATTTTTCAAGAGCGACCAGTAAAAAGCTGGATATTCCCAATTTAGCCATTTGGGCCAAGCGCAAGGGGGTGCATATCGTGGGCACGGGCGATATCGCACACCCTGGCTGGTTGGCTGAAATGCGAGAATCTTTGGAACCGGCCGAGCCAGGATTGTATCGTCTGAAGAAGGAAGTGGAGCAGGTCATCCAAAGCCAGGTCCCTGACGCGTGTCGAACCATGACTGTCCGCTTCCTTCTTGCCGGGGAGATCAGCAGCATCTACAAACGGGGCGGCAGGGTGCGAAAAATCCATAATGTGGTTTTCGCTCCTGATTTCGAAAGGGTGGAGGCGATTCAATCAGAGCTTGAAAAAATCGGAAATATTCGTTCCGACGGTCGCCCTATCTTGGGACTGGATTCTCGCGATTTGCTGGAAATTCTTCTGGAGATCGACGAGCGTAATCATCTCATTCCTGCACATATCTGGACGCCTTGGTTTGCCTTGTTGGGCTCCAAATCGGGTTTTGATAGCGTTGAAGAATGCTTTGCCGACCTGACGCCCTACATTTTTGCTCTGGAGACGGGGCTTTCGTCAGACCCACCCATGAATTGGCGCGTCTCCAGCCTGGATAGATATGCCCTGATTTCTAGTTCAGACGCGCATTCCCCTGCGAAACTGGCTCGTGAAGCGACTTTGTTTGACGTCGAATTGGCTTATGACGCTATTTTCGACGCTTTGCGCCGACATGATCCGCAGCGATATCTGGGAACCCTGGAGTTCTTTCCCGAGGAAGGGAAATATCACTATGACGGCCATCGCAAATGTGGCGTTGTATGGGATCCCAAGACCACCCTGGCCCATGGGGGACGCTGTCCTGTATGCGGGAAGCCGGTGACCGTGGGGGTCATGCACCGGGTGGAAACCCTGGCGGACCGTCCGGATGGCGTGCCCAAACCCAACGCCGCTCCGTTTCATAGTCTGATTCCCTTGCCCGAAATTCTATCTGAATTGCATGGGGTCGGGCCGAACAGCAAGCGGGTGCAAAAGGAATACGATCGGATTTTGGCGCAGCTGGGGCCCGAATTACAGATTCTCTTCGATCTTCCACTGGAGGATATCGCTCGAGTTGGTGGCGCTCGTCTGGCTGAGGGGATTGACCGTATGCGTCGTGGTGAGGTAATTGCACAGCCTGGCTTTGATGGGGAGTATGGCGTCATTCGCGTATTTCCGGCGGTGCAAGCTGACGAAGATCAACAATCACTTTTCGACGACACTCCTGCTACTTCCGCACACCAAGCTCCCACGCCATCCCTTTTCGATACACTTGAGGGCGGCACCTCGCCCGCCCAGACATTCCGTGAAACCAAAGCATCGTCCCCTTCTCTGGCTACAGAATCGAGCGTGGTCGTGGAACAAGCGTCGGAGGCTGTCAGCGCTGCGGAGGGCTTGGCGCCGGACGAAGCCAAACGGTATCTCCTTGCAGGTTTGAATCCCGCACAGCGCGAAGCGGTCTTTACCACTGACCGTTCTTTGATTGTGGTGGCGGGGCCGGGCGCAGGCAAGACGCGTACGTTAACCGCCAGAATTGCATTTCTGGTGCTTGAGAAAAACGTTCCCCCCGAAGCGATTCTCGCCATCACTTTCACCAACAAGGCCGCGGGAGAGATGCGCGAGCGGCTGCAGGCGATTTTGGGCCAGGATGTCGTCGCCCGGATGACGGTGTGCACGTTTCACGCACTGGGGGCCCAAATCTTGCGTGAGGAATTCCAGATGGCGTTCGGCATCCTGGATGAAGTGGTGCGAGAACAATTGGTCAAAGGACTTTTTCTGGGGCCGAACGGGAAAGCCCGCAGGCGATTTTTACAGCAGCTTTCTCTGGCAAAACAGCACCTTCTGAGCCCAGAAAGCGTTGGTTTGGCGGAATTATTTCCGGACGATCCTGATTTTCCCATCCGTTACAGGGCCTATGAAGACGCCCTGGCGAGAGATGACCTGTTGGACTTCGACGATCTGATCTTTAAAACGGTGCGTTTACTCGAGGCGCATCCAGAGACGTTGCGATCGCTCCAGAATCGTTTCCGATGGATATCGGTAGATGAGTATCAGGACCTCAACCAGGGGCAGTATCATCTCTTGCGCTTACTCACCGCTGGCGGCGCCAACCTGTGCGTGATCGGCGATCCCGATCAGGCCATTTATGGATTTCGCGGTGCGGACTATCGGTTCTTTTTGCGATTTCAGGAAGATTATCCCGACGCCCGCAAGATCGTGCTGCAATACAACTATCGTTCCGCAGCCACGATTTTAGAGGCGGCGCAACAGGTAATTGCCAAAAATCCCGATCGCGAGGCTGTGCAGTTAATCGCCCAATTTGCCGAGGATGTCAAACTCGATGTGCATGAAGCAGCGACGGACAAAGCTGAAGCGGAATACGTCGTCCATCAGATCGAATCCATGATCGGAGGCACGAGCTACTTCTCCCTCGATTCGGGGCGTGTGGAAGACCAAACCCGTGATACGAGCCTCTCCTTTGGCGATTTTGCTGTCCTCTATCGACTCAATGCCCAGAGCAGCGCATTGGTCGAGGCCTTTCATCGTTCTGGCATACCCTACCAGACGCTGGGACAACAGCCCTTTACTGCACGTCCTGCGGTGCGGATGGTGCTGGCTGCCTTGCACCTGCTGATCAACCCAGAAAGCCGTCTCTATCGCCAACAATTGGGCAAAGTACCATTGTTTCTTGAAGGATTGCGGGACTCGGTGGGCACCCTCTCGGTGTGCGAGCTAATCGGACGCGTAGCCGCGGCTTTGCCGGTGGAGGATGAAGAGGACGTCAAGAAATTGCGTCACCTCGCCAGACCATTCGATGCAGACTTGAACGCCTTTCTTGTCGACATTGCCTTACGCTCCGAAACCGACTTTTACGATCCCCGCGCCGATCGGGTTACATTGATGACCCTGCATGCGGCCAAGGGCCTGGAATTCCCTGTGGTCTTCATTGTGGGTTGCGAAGAGGGGGTATTGCCCTGGTATGGGCCGGGGCGTGAAGTGGATGTGGAGGAAGAAAGACGATTGTTCTATGTGGGGATGACCCGGGCGCAACAAAAACTGATTCTGACCCATGCGCGCAAGCGGTTCCTCTTCGGTAAAGAGATGCACAATTCTCGTTCTCAATTTGTGGATGACATCGAAGCCGCTTTGTTGGAAGCCAGGCAGATGCAAGGGGGCCGAAAGAAGCGAAAACGAAAGAATGACTTTGAACAACTGAGTTTGTTTTAAGTTGTTGCATTGCCGATGGCTCATGCAACGACACCTCCACTGCCCCCTGTTTTCTCCAAGCCTTAACGCCACTCCCTATGCCGTCGATTCATCGTGGGATCGATAAATGCGTTTGATGCGGGGTAGCAGGCTTGTGGTCACCTCATAATGAATGGTCTCCGCCCAAGATGCCATCTCTTCGGCAGTAATCTCCTCCGCGCCTTGTTGGCCGATCAGAACCGCTTCATCCCCCACGTTAACATCCTCAATGTGAGTGACATCGACCATGATATTGTCCATGCATACCCGCCCGATAATGGCCGCGCGCTGACCGTGGATAAGCGCCTGCCCGCGGTTGGAAAGAAGCCGATGGATGCCATCGCCATAGCCGATAGGAAGCAGCGCCACCCTGGTGGAGCGTTGGGCAATGAATGTGCGCCCATAGCTGACGCTGGCGCCGGGCGGTAAGGTTCTGACGCGACCAACATGCGTGATCAGCTGCAGAGCTGGTCGTAAAGACATATTTTTTTTGACCTCGGCGGAAGGATAAAATCCATACAACGCGATGCCGGGCCGAGCTGCATCGAGATGTGTGTCGGGGAGGTCGAGGATGGCCGCACTGTTGGCGACGTGCAGATAGGGGATTTCAAGGTAGTCGCGAGCCAGATCGGCGATCTCGGCAAAAAGGCTGAATTGCAACCGGGCAAAGCGCTTGTTCTTCTCGTCTGCGGTGGCGAAGTGAGTCCAAAGTCCTTCGAGTTGCAAATGCGGCTGTGCGGCCACCAGGTTCAGAAAAGGCAACACTTCTTCGGGCAACAGGCCAAAACGGCCCATGCCTGTATCCACTTTAACATGGACGGGCACGCGTTTGCCCGCATCACGGGCCTGCATGGCAAGTGCGTGGAGGAACGCCTCATCATTGACCGTCATGGTCAGATCAAAATGGACCGCGGTTTGGGCTTCGGTGGGGAGATGATATCCCATGACGAGGATGGGGGCTTGGATTCCCGCCTTGCGTAAGGCCACTCCTTCGGCGATGCGGGCCACAGCCAATCGCGTGGCGCCAAAGGTCAGGGCTGTTTGCGCGACGGGAATGGCGCCATGTCCGTAAGCGTTGGCCTTCACAACGGCCCAAATCTCTGTGTTGGAACCAACCCGCGCTTTGAGCGCGCGCACGTTGTGGGCGATGGCGCCAAGATCGACGATGGCGTAATTCGTTAATGAGCCCGGGGCTGCATACATATTTGATAGCGCAGGGGAATGCGCGAATGGCGCTGGCGAAGCCAGTTTCGGGGGAGGTGTTTATGGGAGCGAGTGGCTCGCTGCGTCGCACCTCTCCCTGGGAATAGCGGGTTTCGCAGCTAATCGTCTATATGGATATCCATGGCTGGTATGATGTTGGATGGCGCGAGGGTGTTTGCCGCAGCTTTTGAGTTCTATGAAACCAGCTGAGGAGTGGGAATGCGGGTGTTCTGAAAGAAAGCCTGGTGAATGGCGCGCACAGCCGATTCCAAGTCCTGGCGGTCGACCACCATGGAAATGTTGGATTCACTGGAGCCCTGGGCCAATGCAATTACATTGACATGCACTTCGCCCAGAGCGCTAAACAGACGGCCTGCAATCCCTGGCGTGCCTCGCATGCCCGCGCCTACGACAGCAATAATGGCGACGTCATCCACAGGGTATATCCGATCGATATCGTGCAAGCTTAATTCACGTTCAAACTCATGCTTCAGAGCTTGTTGCACCAGATCGCTGCGGTTTTGCGGAACCACGAAGCAAATGCTTTGTTCTGAGGAAGCCTGGCTGATCATGAGCACATTGGCCTTAACGTCGGCTACAGCCCGGAAGGTGCGCGCGGCAATGCCGGGAACGCCCATCATACCTCGTCCTTCCACATTGATCAGAGTAAGATTGCGAATGGCGGAGATAGCCTTCACCAGGCCGTTTTTTTGTGGTTCGCTGGTGATGACAGTTGAAGGCCCATCCGGATGGAAGGTGTTGAGGATGCGGATGGGGATTTTGCGCTCTACGGCGGGAAGCATTGTCTTGGGATGGATAACTTTGGCCCCAAAATAGGCCAATTCGGCGGCTTCATTATAAGAAAGTTGACGCAATGTTCGCGCTTCAGGCACGATGCGCGGGTCTGCAGTCAAGATGCCGTTCACATCGGTCCATATCTGGATTTCATCGGCCCCCAGACAGGCGCCCAGGATTGCAGCCGAGAAATCTGAGCCGCCTCGTCCCAATGTGGTAGGCACGCCAGATTCTGTTGCGCCCACAAATCCGGTGACAATGGGGATGACGCCTGCGGCGATCAATGGCTTAAGGCGAGCTTGCACCCGTTCACAGGTGGGAGCGATGATGGGCGTGGCTTCACCAAACTGTTCGTCGGTGACGATGATCTCCGTGGCGTCGATCCAGGTGGCGTCGACGCCTTGGGCTTGCAGCGCGGCGGCAAGTAGCGGCGCGGACAGTCGCTCGCCCAGGCCCGACACTACATCCAGGCCACGTGGCGTGAGCTCCCCTAACACATGGATGGAACCACAAAGACGAGCAAAGAAACGAACCAGCTCCTCAACGTGACGTTCGTACTGTTCCAGGCTTTTCTTATCCTCAATCAGGGCTTGCGCCGCCTGCATGTGTTTTTCGTAAAGCGCGTCACGGGCGTCAAGAAAGGGCTGTTGCTGACCATTCGCCGCGGCTCGCGCTGAGTTGACCAACATATCGGTAACGCCGCTCATGGCCGAGGTGACGACCGCAACGCTGGGGTCTTGCTTTTTGGTTTTGGCGATGACAGCAACCGTTTGCGCTATCGCGTCGGCATTGCCGACGGATGTGCCTCCGAATTTTAGCGTGAGCATGGGAAAAACCTCATAGATGATTTTGTAGGATGTTATGGACTGGACCAGAAAACTGGACCAGTCGTGTGTTTTGTTTTTGACGTTTGAGAAAAATCAAGAAAAAAGAATTGCCCCAACGGAAGGATCTCCGCCGGGGCAAGCAACGATGATTGCCACGGAATTCAACCAGCAAGTTTAGCATGGAGATCGAAACTGGTCAATATTTTCACCGAAACCTTGCGTCCCCTGAGGTTGTCTTCTATAATGCAAGGCAACCAATCCCACAACACATTCCCTGAATCCCTATGACGATACTGATACTTTCTTCCCTTTTACTTGTCCTCGGCGTTGGTTTGCTGGGAGGAGCCCTCTTTGGGCGAATCCGAAAACGCCGATTGGCGCTTTTGTTGGCAGCGATATTGACCTGGACGGTGGCTGGCTGTATGGCTTTTGGTGGCCAAAAGGAGGAGGTGGCGACGATTCCGACTGCTCCGCCGCCTACGGCGACCTTCACCGTCACCCCGCAACCTGCGCCGACGTCTACGCCCACTTCGGCGCCTGCACGCCCCACTGCTACGGCGACCCAACCTGCGGCAGCCGCGCCTGGGCCATCACCACTGGCCACGCCGACGCACATCCCTAAAGCAGAAGCCGCATATGGTCAACTTGTTTTTCCCAGCGCCCGTTCAGGGAACCTCGATTTGTGGGTGATGGATCTGGCCAATCCCGATAATCCTGTGCAATTGACTACCAGCCCCGCAGCTGATGTCGAACCCCGTTGGTCGCCCGATGGCTCTCTGGTGCTTTTTAGCAGCCCCGAAGACCGGCAATACAATGATCTCTTCGTTATCCGCGCAGATGGCACAGAACGACGTCGGTTGTTGGACTGGCCTGATAGCCATGAATGGGGCCCTGCCTGGTCGCCGGATGGTCAATACGTCATCTTCACCACCGAGCGAGATGGCAACTACCAGCTCTACGTGATGTCCTTCGATGGCGAGCAAGCGCCCATCAATGTGATGCAAGATAGCTATTTTTACACCTATCCAGACTGGTCTGCAGATGGTCGATGGGTGGTGTTTGTCAGTGATCGTTCGGGCAATTGGGACATCTGGAAGTTAGACATCCAACAATGTTTGCAGGCGCGGCTGGCTGGTGACGTCGGGCCTGAGGTTTGTCAACCCCAGCAGCTTACAAATAACTTTGACGACGACTTCTTTCCGCGTTGGTCACCCGATGGCAGTAAAATCGTGTTTGCCAGCCGTCGCGATGGTGAGAGAGATATTTATGTCATGGATGCGGACGGCAGCAATGTCACGCGTCTGACCACGGCCATTGGGAATGATTCCACCCCTATCTGGGCGTTGGATGGCCAGGCAATTATTTTCAGCCATCGTCCTGTCGATAACTGGGATCTGTATATCATGAACGCAGATGGCTCCGATGTGCGGCAATTAACCGATTCACCGGGCCAGGACCGCTTTGGTGATTGGAAACCCTAGCGATCTGCGAAAGAATAGCGTTATACGCGGTGCAGCGAGGCATCCTCCGGAGCGTTCGTGTCATGGAGCGCTCGGGGAGATGCATCGCCCGCGGGTCAACGGCGAAACCATTTGGCAGAAGGCAACGTTAAGACCTGATCCTGTTTGGCCTTCCTGATGCCCGAATCTCCTATCCCCGACATTCCCATCCTCTGGCAGGATGCCACCGCGGTCGCGGTCAATAAACCCGCAGGATGGTTGGTGCATAACAGCAAATGGGCGGGCCCGAAAGAGCTCTCTCTCCGACAACTGGTCGCCAAACAGCTGGGTCAACAGACCTATCCTATTCATCGCCTGGACCGACCCACCAGCGGCGTGTTGCTTTTTGCGCTTAGCCGTGAGGATGCGCGGCATTGGCATCAACAGCTGGGGCAGACCGACACGCAAAAAACCTACCTGGCTTTGGCTCGGGGCCATATCCAACAACCTGTCACCATCGACCTGGCGCTGAAAGATGGCGGCGTGCCTCGTCCGGCGGTCACCCATGTTCAACCTCTGGCTTACTCGGCGCAAGAACATGTCACCCTGATTATCGCGCGCATCGAAACGGGACGTCAGCATCAGATTCGGCGCCATCTGAGCCGCATCGCCCACCAACTTATCGGCGATACCACCTATGGCAAAGGTCGTATCAATCGCTATTTTCGTGAAACCTACGGTTTCCATCGCCTTTTTCTCCACGCCTGGTCTTTGGAGATAACCCATCCGCGAAGTGGAAAACGCCTCTTCATACGCGCCCCATTACCCTCTGAACTCGAACAACTATTAACTTCCCTCTTCCCGCCATCGATTCTGCAAACCATAGGCGTCATTCCTTCATAAAGGCGGGGCGCACTTTTCAGAGGTTGTGGACTTCGAGGATAAATGTCGCTGTCATTCATGGCTGGAAGGAAGGCATTGGTCCCAGCACTTCAACATCCGAGAGCCAGCCAGCGGACGGACGAGGCACAACAATTGTTTTTTCTGTTGCCAAATTGACCAAATATAGGTTTTACCGCCAATCGGCAGATAATACGCTGTTTTTCCTGATATCAAAGCCGATGATGCTTTCCGTGGCTCGAAAGACTTCCTTTGGAACGCCTTGCTCCACGCTCCTCAGCCGCGCTCCCATCACATTTTTCTGGCTTACATAGAGCGCACCATTTACGTCAAAGTTGAAGTTTCCAGATCACGTCTCAACATCGGTCAGTTTGACTTTCATAGAACAACACAGCGTTTTTCCTTCCAAACGATAGATCCTGCCATCAGCGGCACCTCCCTATGTTTCACTGAAATAAAGCGTGTCATCGGGCCCAAATGCCAGATAGCGCCTGGGGGATTCCTGTAGTCAGTGACATAGACACCGTTCATTGGGGTCGCTGGGTACGATCAGAGGATCAAAGGATGGCAAAGCGTGTTTTCTTCCACACACCTGGCTTGCGCTGGAACGACAACAGGGATCTGGATTGACTTTACCGGGCGATTTGATTACAATAAGCATGCTTTGACGTTTAAAGTTCCTTCTAATCCCATCTTCAAAGACAGCGATCCGGAGGAGTAGGCAGGAAACGCTCGCCAGAGAGGCGGGGTCATCGGCTGCAAGCCCCGCTCGACACGCCCTGCCGAAGGTCGCCGGTGAGTTGGCTGGCTGAAAGCCAGTGATCAGTTATCAGTAAACAGTAATCAGTTGCAACTGGATGGATTGTTGCATCCTCACTGAATACTGTTTACTTCCTGGCCGTAGGCTAGTCCGGGTAAGCCCGTTACAGCGCAGAGTGGGGAAGGCATCTATCTCCTTTTCCTTGGCGTCTTCGCGCTTTGGCGTGAGATCCCCTTCCCAACCAAGGTGGCACCGCGGAAGTCCTCCGTCCTTGAGACGCGAGGGCTTTTTTGTTGATATCTATTGGAGTTCGTAGAGATTCGTTGAGATTCATGTTTCCAATCCAGCCAATCTCTACGAATCTCGATAAACCTCCATCAATCTCTCATACCCTTTCTTCTAATCCCATCCAAACCCGATTCGACATCCGAATCCCTGAGGTTCCTTATGCCCGAATTCACCTTACCCAAAACCTACGACTTTCGCGACGCGGAACAACGTCTCTACCGCTGGTGGGAGGAAAGCGGCTGGTTTAAGCCCGAAAACACTCGCAACCCCGACGGCAAACCCTTCGTCATCAGCATCCCCCCGCCCAACGTGACCGGCGTGCTGCATCAGGGCCACGCGCTCTTTGTGGCGCTGGAGGACCTGATGATCCGCTACCACCGCATGAAGGGCCGGGCCGCGCTGTGGGTGCCCGGCACCGACCACGCGGGCATTGCCACCCAGCTGCAGGTGGAAAAGAAACTGCTGGCCGAGGGCAAAAGCCGGAAGGAGATCGGTCGCGAGGCCTTCCTCCAGGAATGCTGGGACTGGACCCACAAGCACCACGACCGCATCATCAGCCAGCTCAAGCGTCTGGGCGCGAGCTGCGACTGGGATCGGGAGCGCTTCACCCTGGACGAGGGCCTGAGCCGGGCTGTGCGCGAGGCCTTCGTGCGTCTTTATCGCATGGGCCTTATCTATCGGGATGAGTACATCGTC
>WFTO01000236.1 GCA_015485435.1 Anaerolineae bacterium
AAGCCCGGTCTCCTCGCGAATCTCTCGAACTAACGCAGGGCGTGGCTGCTCGTCGTATTCGACGAACCCCGACGGCATGGCCCAAAAACCCTTACGCGGCACGACCCCGCGACGCACCAGCAGAACTCGTCCTTGCTCCAGAATCAGGGCCCCTGCGGCCAGCTTGGGATCTCGAAACAGAATAAATCCACATTGCCGACAATAGGGGCGTTCTTTTCCGAAAAGATAGCGCGGTTCCAATGGATGGCCGCAGCGGAGGCAATAACGAAATTCATCCATGATAGATGCAATGATGTAGTGCTAGGGGCGGGCAGTTAACGTGATTGGGATGGTCAGGGTTTCTCCATCGCGATAGATGGTTAGCTCGATGGTATCACCAGGCGCGGTGTAACGCCCCAGATAGGCCAGGAGATCGTCAAATACCTGGACGGGTTGGCCGTTGATAGCCAGGATGATGTCTCCTCCCACCACAAAATCGACCCCCTCAATGGTGCGGGTTTCTTTGCCTCCGCGCAGTCCAGCTTTGTCGGCTGGGGTGCCGGGCAGCACCTCTTCGACGAGGATGCCGCGATCGACGTCAAGGCCCAGGGCGCGGGCGGCGAATGGAGAAAGCGTTGCACCCCGGATGCCCACGAAGGGATATTGGAAAACCCCTTTCTCAATAATCGCCCGGCTAACCCGCTCCACCAGATAAGAGGGAATCCCGAAACCAATGCCGGAATTGCTGCGGGTTTCTGACTGAATCATAAATGCGACACCCACCACTTCTCCCCTGGCGTTGAGCATGGGGCCGCCACTGTTGCCAGGATTAATGGCGGCGTCGGTTTGAATGACTTCCGGCAGCGAATAGGGCGAGCCGGGGATATCGATGCGACGCCCCAGCGCGGAAACGATGCCGGTGGTCAACGTGTTTACATTGCCAAAGGGGTTGCCAATGACCAAAAGCCGGTCACCTACCCGCAATTCGTCGATATTGCCAAAGGACACGGGCCGCAAATCCAGCCCCTCGGGGTTCACTTTCAACACGGCCAAGTCGGTATCGGGATCCGCACCAACCACCGTGGCTGGCGCCTGAAGCCCGTCGTGAAATTCCACGACCAGGCTTTCGGCACCTTCGATGACATGATCATTCGTGACAATATATCCCTCTCGGTCGATCACAAACCCAGACCCTTCACCGGTGCTAAAGAAATAGGGCTGCACATTCTGAACATCGCCCCCGATCCCAAGCGCGTCGTTGTCGAACACGCGGACGGCGACCACGCTGGGGCTGACTTGCTCATAGACCCGCGTGAAAATTTGGGTTTCGATGTCTGTCGAGGTCAGATCCGCGGGGGATTGAGGCGCCGAGGGGGTGGAGGTGGGGATGAGCGTTGGCGTAGATGTCAGTACAATGGGCGCGGCGACATCCAGCGCGTCGTTTTGTTTATCGGCGCGCGTTGCCAGGACCAGCCACAGGGATGCACCGCTGATGGCCGCAAAGCATAGAAAAATGAGCAGGCCCAGGGCGGCCAGGGATAATCCGATCAAGTAGGTTGGAGATGGCTTCGCGTTCATTCCAAATAATTGTGCATTTGATTTTCTTTGAGCGCCTGGATAATTTTTTTGACGTCCTGGGCGCGATCGGCGGGCATAACAAGCACGACGTCATCAGTATCGACAATGATCATATCTTGCAGCCCGATGGTGGCGATGAGTCGGTCTTTGCTGAACACCAGGACGTTGTTGCTTTCGTGATGTAAGTGGCGGGCATGCACCACATTGCCATCCTCGTCTTTAGGCAGCACTTCCAACAGCGCCGCCCAGGATCCAATGTCATTCCACCCCAGATCAACGGGGAAAACCGCCACGCGTTTGGCTTTTTCCATCACGCCATAGTCAATGGTGGTGTTTCCTTGGAGGGGCATCCAGTAGGCGTCAAATGCCTGCGCCTCTTCTGGCGTTCCCAATGCGTTTTGCAGAGCGACGAGTGCAGTATATAGCTGCGGCATGAATTGCCGAAACTGCGCCATGATGACGTCGACGCGCCAAATGAACATGCCGCTGTTCCAAACATAATTCCCCGCTTCCAAAAAGGATTGGGCTGTGGTCAGGTCTGGTTTTTCCCGAAAGCGGCGTACACGACGGGCTTCAAGGCCGTTGAACACTCCGATGGGTTCGCCCATTTCGATGTAACCGTAACCGGTTTCAGGGTAGGAAGGTTCGATGCCCAGAGTGATCAATTCCCCAGATTGCGCCAGTTCCGCCGCACCGACCAGGGCTTGACGCAGGGTTTCGGGTTTGCGGATAAGATGATCCGCGGTCAGCACGGCCATCACAGCATCTGCATCGCGTTTTTGCAAATGAATCGCGCCCAGGCCGATGGCGGCGGCGGAGCCGCGAGCGGCTGGCTCACCTACGATGTTTGTTTCGGGCAGGTCTGGAAGCTGCTGTCGAACGGTTTCGACGTATTCCCGGTTGGTGATGACGTAGATCTGATCTGGTGGCACCAGAGGTAGCATGCGGTCGTAGGCCTCTTGTAACATACTGCGGCCGTTACCGGTGAGGTCGAGAAATTGTTTGGGCGCGCTTTTTCTGCTGCGTGGCCATAGTCGGCTACCCACGCCGCCGGCCAAAATGGTTGGGTAGAGGTGTTTCGTCAGGTTCATGAGTCGATTCCTTTGTCGCCGTTGACGAAGGGGTTATGGAGGGACGGGGTCCGTGTTAGTGAAGATCAGGAGAGAAGACGAAGGGCCTTACGCATGGCGCGATCAGCGGCTGCAGTCAACAGGCTGCGCCAGGCCAATTGCCGAATGAAGGGATGAGACGCGTCACCGGCCATCACTGCGGAGCGAACCGCCATGGCATGCGATGCGGTTTTGGGATCGCGCGCCAGTTTCAACCAGCGGGCCTGTTGTAACAGGCGCTTGCTCAGCAATGGCCGATTCCGATCGTTCAATAACAGTTCGATAATCTGCAAATGGATGGGATCCTCTTTTCGGAGCTCTTTTTCTCGGGTGGCCGCCAACAGTTCCTCCAATTCGGGAAGAAGCCATACCCAACCAGCAAATGCCGGATGCTCCAAGAGGGCCTGCGCTTTCTCTTCGTCCATCTCTGGAGAAGGGGATGGCAACTTGGGCCAGGACGCCTCTGGTGGGGGTAGGTGGCGTTGGGACCATAACCAATGCCCAAAGACAACCAACTCGCCTGGCCAGGGCGACGCTTGCGCGGCCAACAATGCCAAGGCTTCATCCAATGCTTTCAATCCAAGCTGTGGATCAAGCTCTGTCAAAAGCACCTGATGATGGCTATCAACCATGCGTACCTGATGGGTTGCGCCTCGAGGCGCGGGCATGGGCAATTCGTTTAGGTCCAGGTCTGGATGCGCCGAGGCGTAGACCACCCCGAGTTCGTCGTGCAATATCAACACCAGCAGATCCCCTCGGGTTGTGTCTGATGGATGGGCATGGATAAACCATAAAAAGCTATGGCCTTGTGCATTCACGGGGGACCAAAGCGCCCGAATCTCTCCACCTGGCTCTTCTAGCGTGCCGGCCATGCGCAATTTTTGTAATTGACGTTGAATCAAAGGTTGCAGGGATGATGCCGAAAGATGCCATAGCGTTTTCAACGCTTGGATGGCCAGTGGATGTCGGATGCTTCCAAGGGTGGTGATGATATCTTGTTGCAATGAGTCATGGCCGTAAGCCGCGACGGCCATCAGCAGGCGCGCGCGCCGGGGGTCATCCATGTCTTTGATGACCTGAAGCACAGCTTGCACGATCTCGGCAGGCTCGTCCAGCAATTGCTCTGCATATTCCACCAAAACAAGGGGTTCTGTTTCGGCGATGGCAATGGCCTCTTCGCCACTTTCGCGAGCGACGTCATATGAGGCTGGAATGCGTTGCGCCAATGCAGGATCGATTTCCTGATCGAGATAGCGTTCCAAAATCATGACCGCGGTTAAACGGGCCGCGTCCGACCGTGATTCATCCATGGCGGCCTGCCGCAACGCGGCGATGGTCATGTCGGGGTCGAGATGCTGCGCCAGACGTCCCAGCCCGCCGCGAAGCGCGGGATCACTGGCTTCGAGATGGCGAAGGAGTGCATTCAGAGCTGACTTACCCTTGGCCGCCAGCTCTCGAGCGCGTTTCTCCAGCTCATAAGCGTTGCGGGCGTGTGCCAGCTCTTTCACAGCCCTGTCGATAGCCAGCCGATCGCCAAAATTGAGAATGCGTGATGAGTCCTTTTCGGTCATAGGCTCAAATGATAGCACACACCAAAGGATGTGGGGAAGAGATATGCCATTACACGGGGATGATGTCGCCCGCCCAGATGGCATGCTCCTGACCTGCATCATCAATGATCAATAACGCGCCGTCCGGGCTTACGCCGGTGACGAGCCCCTCCAGAGGGGCGCGAGGAGGATGCTCCACGCGCACGCGCCGGCCCACTGGCTCTAATCGTTGCGCCCATTCCAGGTGGGGCGATTCTCCCTGTATGAATGTGAGATACCGCGAAAAAAGCGCATCCAGGAAGGTCTTGGCCAGGATGTTGACGTCATGGTGTTTGTTGGTAAGCATTTTTAGGCTGATAGCGGTGTCATGCAAGGGACTCTGGGTAAAGTCATTATTGACGTTCATGCCCAGGCCGATGATTGCAAATTCCAAATGTGAACCCGAGCTGTGGAGTTCGGTCAAGACTCCGGCTAATTTTTTACCATGGGCCAGGAGGTCGTTGGGCCATTTGGGAGTGGGCCGGATGTGGGCGATGTCCTTGCACGCGTCGATGGCGGCCAACGAGACCAACATGGTTAATCGACTTGCCAGAGCCAGGGGTATCTCCGGTTTCAACAGAATCGAAAGATACAATCCCCCCGGGGGCGATTCCCAACGGCGGGAGAGTCGACCTCTGCCGGCATATTGCTCGTCAGCCAGTAGCGCCAGCCCTTCTTGGGCTCCCATTTGCGCCCACTCTCTCAGCCAATCTTGGGTCGAGGAGACGCGCTTGAGATGAATTAGGGTGTAAGGTTGCGCCTTCATCATAGGAGCGTATTGGGGCCCTTGGCAAAGATGACGTCATGCATCTTCAATCTTTCCATAATTTGTCCCGTTTTCGTGAGAACGCGCCTGCACCAAACATGCGGGAAAAGAAACCGGCATATTCGATTTGATCCCGTTTGAGGGCGTTTTCCCAGTCGCCGGTTTCGAGCAAGGTTAACCAGGCGTTGCGCTTCTCTTGCGCTTCTTGAAACCACTTCACTAGGGTGGAAGCATCCTCTTCTTGGAGTGCGCGCGACCATCTCTCCAACTCGATGATCATCTCTTGAAGCCAGAGACCCACATTGTCACGATTGTCAAACACCATGTCGGCCAATGCTTCCGCTTCAAACGACGGCAGAGCCGTCACCCGTTCGAACTGATTTCCTGCCATTTTGCGAATCTCCCGCCAGGAGGGGTGTTCGCTGACGGCGTGCATGAGCGCGCCTGCCAGAAGGGTGGGCAAGCTTTCCGCAGCCGCTGCCAGACCGTCATGCTCCTCGGGACTTAAGAAATAGGGCTGTGCCCCCAACGCCTGAACCATGCTGGTCACCACCTGAACCGCATCGCTGTCAGCTTCTTCGCTGGGGCACAACGCCCATAGCCTTCCCTGAAACAGCTCTGCTGAGGCGTCCTCGGTTTGCATACGATCCCCGCGAGGAAGGATGGGATTTGTGCCAATAAAGTGGACGGTCGTTGGAAGATGGTCGGATGCAGCCTGGAGCGCGGGACGTTTCAGTGGCGCTGTGTCCATGATCAAACAGCCGGTCTTCAAATCTTGTTGGATCGCCTTAAAGGTGGCGGGGATTTCGTTTAGGGGAATAGCCACGATGATCATGTCCGCCTGTTCACAAGCTGCAATCAAATTCCAGTGGGTGCGATCAACGGCTCCGCGCTTCAATGCTTGATCCATGGCTTTGCGATTCTTGTCGTGTCCAACCAGGGTATATCCACGACCCAATGCTTTCAGTCCCAGACCGATGGATGTCCCGATCAGGCCCAGGCCAATAATGGTGATTTGTGACATTTGCAAATATCCTTAGAAAGGAACTGAGAATTCCTTGAGTGTCTGTTGCATGGCAGAGGTTTGCGCCTGCCTGTGGTTTCCGCTGCTGGCGTGTATGTATTATACCGTATTTGGCAAAAATGGTTCCATCATGCGTGCTCACAACGATCTGTTAGGATGGTTGCACCAACGTGATCAATGTGAGTTCTGGCGGGCAATGTATACGCAAGGGCACGCTGATTTCGCCAAGACCACGATTGGTGTAGAGCCACATGTCCTCGACGCGATATAGCCCCATGTCATAGGCTTGTCCTAAATAGGGGAGCACAATCGCGCCTGCGCCAGGAATTCGCACCTGTCCTCCGTGGGAGTGCCCAGAGAGTTGTAGGGCGACAGGCGCTTTTTGCACAATGGTTTCGGCCAAGTCGGGTTCATGCCATAGGAGAATGATCGGGGCATTCGCGGGTGCGCCATCCAGCATTGAACTGAGGTCGGGCCGCCCAGACCAACCATCATCCATGCCCGCCAACACGATGGCCTGGTTGGCTTTGGCGATGGTGACATGGCGATTGATGAGCAGCGGGATGCGGCTTTGCTTGAATCCAGCTTTTACGGCTCGCACATCCAGCCAATAGTCGTGGTTGCCCAGCACGCCATACACGCCATAAGGTGCATTGAGTTCGGCGAGAATGGGCGCGAGTTCATCCATGGCTTCGACTTCGCGCCAGACATAATCGCCGGTCAAGACTATCACGTCGGGAGCGGACTCATTGGTGGCGGACACTACCGCGCGGATGAAGGTGGGACGGGTGTATGGCAGCAGGTGGATGTCAGAGAGTTGGGCGATGGTGAAACCTTCAAAAGCTGGCGGTAGGTTTGGGATGGGCATCTGCACGCGTTCGATGCTAAGTTCGCCGGACTGATTCGCCAACGTGATGAGTCCGGTTGTGATGGCGACGCCCGACAGCGCGGTCAGGGCTCCAAGTTGGAGAAATTGGCGACGAGTTAAGCTTGGTGTCATGGTTGGAGATGGATTGCGGTGCGGGATGAGTATCACTCCGTCGAGTAAGCTGAGCATGCCACGATGGAAGCGATTGCCTCATGTTGGCCAATCCCAAGGGCGTGTGTTGGAATAGATCCAGATCGCTGAGTAAAGGAGTTGGTTGGCGATAAGCAAACCCCCAGCCTTGAATAAAGCAAGTTCGCCCAGGGAACGCGTCAGCCAGTAGACCATGAGCAGGGTGGATGGCCAGGCGGCGATGGAAAAAAGGTCCCAGTCTCGCTGGCCTCCATAGTCGGGATTCCAGGTAAAAATCAGAAAAAGCAACGCCGCCGTTGCCAGCATCATGAATCTGGAAAATGCATCTCGCGGCCATGCGCGTTTGTGGAACAGGAGGATGAGCGCAAGGCTGAGGAGTGTAAAAGGTTGGGTTAGCCACTGCTCATTCAAGATGTCCATGAGATGGCCGCGAGAAAACATCGTATAATATTCCCAATCCCCCTGTGGCTGCGTGAATGGCACCCACCAGCGATGATCCCCGCCCCCGGGCGCTTCGGGACCAAGAAACGCGGCCAAACCATGGCCGCCAGCTGTCATCAGTGCGATGACACCGATGAGCACTACTGTCGAAGGTAGGATCACTGCCAGGAGAATCTCCCAAAACGATCGGGCTCGACGTCGCCATCCCCACCAGGCCAGAAACCACAAAGCTGGTTGCAAGAACAACGTTGCGGGATGAAATCCCTGGGAGATGGCGAGGACGATGCTCGGCGCCCAAATCGATCCTTCGCCTTGTAGAAAACGCCATCCCAGCCAGAAAAAGATCAACATGCCCAAACTGATCCACGTGTAATTTTCCGGGTATCCAAAAAAGAGCTGAACACTCCCCAACGTGATCATCACCCCGAAAATCACCCATCGTTCCAGGTTGGTTCGCCCGATGGCTTCTGCCAACTGTAACAACACCCACACGGCGATCACACCAGCCAGGCTTGAGAGGATCCAATAAGCGGGTAAAGCGTCGGACCATTGCCACAGGGATTCCCCCACCCGAAACAGCTTGGCGTGAAGGTATGTGTCGAGGGGGGCTTGCCAGTTGTAGGTAAGTCGCACGTCTGGATGGGCGATTCCCTTTACCAGGATGTAAGCATCGCCCCAGCGTGTGTGCACGGTGCGGCCGAACCAAAACAAGGGCCACGAGAGTGCGGCGATGA
This sequence comes from Anaerolineae bacterium, assembly GCA_015485435.1. Lineage (GTDB taxonomy): Bacteria > Chloroflexota > Anaerolineae > J102 > J102 > M2005. The sequence continues at coordinate 8,239 of WFTO01000236.1, forward strand.
GCAATTGCCAGCGTCTGCGTCGAGGAAATGGAGGGGCTGCAATCGTCATCTGGCGACCAAACCCCAACCAGACAGTAAGAATGGCTGTTGTAGCGGCCAGAAAGAACTGGAGCCAACGGGCCGCGTAGGTGTAAGGGTACAGTCCCCAAAGCCATTCCGCTGGCGCCAACCTTCCGCCCGGGCCGACCAGTTTTTGCGGGTACCAAAAAAAGGCCCACGACAGAGGCAATTGAGACACCAATAGATGCAGCGCCAGTAGAAACAACGCGTAGAGTGCAAGAATGCGGATCAAACGTCGTTCATGGAGCGTCATAAAGACATTGTAGGCCAGGATGGCTCAGACACCAAGATCATTCAAACTGATCGCATCCGCAGCCAATGCCAAGACGCGACGCCCCTTGTGCGCTTCGTCAACCTGGCTGTCCGTTGGCGCGCGCCAAAAAGGGGAAAACGCGACCTTGACCAAAAACTTTTTTCCGGGTAGTATTGCACCAACATGGGAGCGGATGCGTCCCGGTGGGCGTCCCGGTCTTCAAAACCGGTGGCGGGCGTCGCGGAGACGTCCGCGGTGGGTTCGACTCCCATTCGCTCCCGTTGACTGTCCTACCGAGATGCGTCACCTATCCTAAAGCGACAACCTCACCTCCTCAACACACTTTATCCTTTGAGTCACCCATGAGCAGCTGTCAGATTACCACCGCCCAGCAAGAAATGGCCAAGGGCTTAACCTTTCGATTCGATAAACCAGCGTTGGAGGTGGAGCGCATCGCGGTCTATCCCTATCCGGATCTGTCGAAATTGTGGGTGCGGGTGCAATTGACCTCTTTCGCCACCCCGGTGATGGTGGAATTGATCTGTCGGGATGCAGAGGGGGTTGAAGTCACCGACATGCTCCTGATCGATTGGCGAGAACCCTATATTTCTATCACCATGCATCTGAAGAAGCCGCCTCGGCCCGATGAGCAATACATGCTTGAGGTGCGGGTCGAACGCAATGGCGAATTGCTCACTACAAGAGAACATCCCTTTCCTTTGCGCTATGTGGATCCCAACGAGGGGTAATCGTTGTTGACGCCCGCGGAGGGTGTCTTTTTTATTGGACGTCAAGCGTTTTTATTGCAGATCCCTGAATGCACCCATTCTCGGAGGCCATTATGCCCGCGATGCAGCCTCCCTCTCTGACCATTGGTGTGGAGGAGGAGTATCAGATCATCGACCCGGACACGCGGGAGTTGAAATCATACATCACCCAGCTTCTCAACGAAGAGGGCATGATCATCGATCGGGAGGTCAAACCGGAGTTGTTGCAGTCGCAGGTGGAGTTGGGGACTAAAGTGTGCGCCAATCTGGATGAACTTCATGATGAACTGGCCCGACAGCGAGGCGCGATCGTGTATCTGGCTGAGCAAAAGGGTCTGGCCATCGCCTCCGCGGGCACGCATCCATTTTCCCATTGGAAACAACAGGAAGTGACGCCCAAGGAACGCTATATGGGCTCCATGAAGGAGCTTGGTGACGTGGGCCAACGCCTGCTTATCTTCGGCATGCACGTGCATATCGGCATTGAGGATCGGGAATTCGCCATCGATTGCATGAACGTGACCCGGTATCTCATCCCCCACATCCTGGCCCTTTCCACCTCCTCACCCTTTTGGAATGGCCGAAAGACTGGGCTAAAATCCTACCGCTCTGTGGTCTTTTCCGATCTGCCGCGCACCGGGCTGCCCGATTATTTTCGCGACTGGTCGGCATTTCAGCTTTTCGTCCATCGGCTTGTGCATACTGGCTGCATCCCCGATGGCAGCAAAATATGGTGGGATGTGCGGCCCCATTTCCTCTATCCTACCCTGGAATTCCGCATGTGTGATGCGGTGACCACCCTGGATGAGGCCCTGGCCATCGCCGCGCTTTTGCAAGCTGTCATCGCCTGGCTGTGGGACCTGCGTCAGAACAACATGACCTTCCGTTTGTATCGTCGCGATCTCATCGAGGAGAATCGCTGGCGGGCCATCCGTTACGGCATCGATGGCCACATGATCGATTGGGGAAAGGAGGAGGAGTTTCCCACGCGCTGGCTCATTCGTGAGCTGCTTCGATTGGTAGACCCTTACGTCAATCAGCTCGGCAGCCGCCCCTACATCGAGCACATCCATACCATCCTCGAACATGGTTCCAGCGCCGATCGACAGCTTCGCGTATACGAAGCCTCGGGCGGGGATGTGAAAGCGGTGGTGGATTACCTCATCGAGGAGACTAAACGCGGCGTCATCTATCCTGATGAAGGCCTGGTTTGAACAGTTCGGCCTGGTGGAAATCAACCTGTTTGAGCAGCTGCAGCCTCTGCTTTGCTATGCGCTTTTGGGAATGAAACGGATGGAGGGGAGGGCCAGTAGGCCCACGCCCGCGCTGAGCACAAAGGCCGCCGTCAATCCCCAGGCGTCCGCGGTGAGCCCGATTGTCCAGATGCCCACGGCGCGCAATGCGAAGCTCATGGCCATGTAACTGCCATTGGCCAACGCCCGGTTATCTGGGAAGAGGTCCTGCACCAGGGCCAGGATCACCGGTTGGAGGGAGATCGCGGTCAGGCCCAGGGCGATGAGGAGGGGGATCAGCATCCAGCTGGGGACGAAGAGAAATGCCAGCAGCAGCAAGGGGGAGGCCAACAGCAACCCGGTCAACATACGGTGTCTTCCCAGACGATCGCTCAACGAGCCCGATATCAGCGCGCCAACGAATCCAGCCGCTTCTAACAGCGTTAACGACGCGGCGGCCAATCCCAGGCTGAGGCCGCGCACATCGCGCATGTAGATGGGCAGAAAGGTGGTCAACGCTGCTTGCATGGCCACACGACCCAGCACCAGCCACGCCAGATAGGGAAACACCCGTAGCAATCGGGGCCACAGCCGGGACCAGTTGTCCGCATCGGGGGGGCGCGGTTTCGCCTCGATATTATGCAGTCGCCAGAAGAGAATGCCCGAGACCCCCCATCCCACAAACGCCAGCTGCCACAGGCCTTCCAATCCCAACCATCCCACCGCAGCCACGGCAATGATCGGGGCCACCGTGCGAGCCAACTCGCCTGCGGCCATGAAGATGCTCATCCCAGTGCCCACGCGATTGCCAGCCAATTCACCGATCATTGCGCCTGCGGGGGCATGGAATGCGGCCACACTCACTCCGGTGGCCAACAGTAAAAACGCCAGGGACAGGTAGCTAGAGGGCAGTCCCAGCAGTGTCATCAGGGTGGCGGTCACTGCGGGCGCAAAGATCACGAAATAGCGCAAGCTCATGCGATCGGCCAAATAGCCGATAAAGGGATTGAGCAGGCTGGGGATCTGGGTGAAGACCGCCAGGTTGCCGGTGAGCGCGTAGCCAATGGCAAGCCGGTCTTGCAGCACCGGAAGCAATGGAGCGAGGAATCCGCTGAAGACATCGTGAGTGAAGTGACCCAAGGCCACGGCGAAGACATCGTTAAAGCTGCTGGGGCGACGAGTTTTGGACATTAGGGTGAGATCCAACGCGAACGTTTTAGGTTGAATTACGTTGAAGAAGATGGCTCCTCAGGAAAGGTCCATCTCCTGGGCAAAGAAATCAGCAGTGCGTTGCGCCAACAGGCGGTGTTCAGGCCATGCCAGGCTTGGGTCTTTATCGAGGATGGTTTTGGCTTCCTCGCGAGCCAGCATCAGCAGGCGGGTGTCGCTCAGTCTGGCCAGACGCAGATCGGGCAGGCCGCTTTGCTGGGTGCCAAAGAATTCGCCAGGGCCACGCATGCGCAGATCGATCTCCGCCAGTTCGAAACCATCCTGGGTGCGCACCATGGCGCGCATGCGATCCTCGCCGGCAGCTGTTTTGGGGTCGGCGATGAGGATGCAATAGGATTTATGGGGGCCACGGCCGACTCGTCCTCGGAATTGATGCAATTGCGACAGGCCGAATCGGTCGGCGTTTTCAATTACCATGACGCTGGCATTGGGGATGTCGATGCCAACTTCCACCACCGCGGTGCTCACCAACACATCGTATGCTCCAGCAGCAAAGGCCCGCATCACAGCGTCTTTCTCCTTGCCTGTCATTCGTCCATGAATGAGCCCCACTTTTAAATCGGGGAAGACATGCGTTTGCAGGCGTTTGTGGGCTGCCACGGCAGCGCCTACGTGCTCCAATCGATCGCTTTCTTCTACTAACGCATAAATTATGAAAGCTTGGCGTCCCTCATGCACTTGCTGACGAATGAAATTATAGATGCGGGCGCGCTTGTCGGGCTTGACCCAGAAGGTTTCGATGGGCTGGCGGCCTGGCGGTAGCTCGTCGATGACGCTGACGTCCATATCGCCGTAGATGGTTAGTGCCAGCGTGCGAGGGATGGGCGTGGCCGACATGACCAACGTGTGGGGCGTCATACCGGCGCTGGGTCCAGTGGGGTCGTTGAACTGTGCGCCTTTCTCCCGCAGTGCAGCCCGTTGCGCCACGCCGAATCGATGTTGTTCATCCACGATGACGACTGCCAGGTTATGAAAGCGCACGCTCTCCTGGATCAGGGCGTGGGTGCCGATGAGGATGTCGATCTCGCCTGCGGCCAGGGCGCTGAGCAGGGCCTCTCGCTTTTTGCCAGTGATGCTGCCCGTCAGCAGGGCCACCCGTACCGGCCATCCTGTGCGGGGGTTGATGAGTCCGCCGAACAGGTCTGCAAGCTTGCGATCATGTTGTTCGGCCAAAATCTCGGTCGGAGCCATGAGCGCCGCTTGCGCTCCGTGGACGACCGCAGCCCACATCGCGGCGGCGGCAATCACCGTTTTCCCGCTTCCAACATCCCCTTGCAAGAGCCGCGTCATGGGGTAATCGTGAGCGAGATCGGTGCGTATTTCGGCGAGTGCGCGCGTTTGCGCCTGGGTCAATTGGAAGGGCAAGCGCTCCAAGAAGCGGGCCAGGTCCTCATCGGACAGGGGCACAGGATGGGCGGGTTTGCTTTGCCATGCTTTGTGCTGTCCCAACACGCCGAGCTGGATGATCAACAGTTCCTCGAAGGCCAGACGGCGCCTGGCGCGTTGCAAGGCGCGTGCATTTTCTGGAAAATGGATTTGACGAAGGGCTTCACCGAGGGGCGGGAGATCGAGTCGTTGCCTTATGGCTTCGGGCAAGGGGTCAGGCAGGCGGTCGGCCCAGGTTTCCACCACCTGGCGGATGTGTTTTCGCAGCACGCGAGGGCTGAGCCCTTCGGTGAGGGGATACACGGGCACGATGCGGGCGGTATGAGTTGGGTCGCTGTTGGCGAGCTCGAATTCGGGATTGTCCAACACCCGCTGGCCGCCCACGCTTTTGATCTTGCCGCTGAAATAGTAGGTGCGTTCAGGAAACAGATATTTGTGGATGTAGGGGTTCCAAAATTGGGCGTGAATGGCGCCCGTGCCGTCGAAGAGTTTGGCCGTGGTGAGTTTTTTGCCTGTGCGGGTGCGACGGCTGAACAGGCTATGTACCGTAGCCCGTACGGTCACCTCTTCCCCGATGCGCAGCTCTTTGATGGTGCGGAGGTGGCTGTAATCTTGATATCGCAAAGGGAGATGCCACAGTAGATCCCCCACTTGTTGTAGGCCCAATCGCGCCATGGTTTCTGCGAGCCTGGGACCAATGCCAGGCAGGGTGGTTAGAGGCGCTTCGAGGGGATGATCCGTAAAGCGGGGGTGGGTTGTGCCCGATCGGTTGGAACGGGTGCTTCCGGTATATCCGCCCGCCGCATCTTTGTTCCCCGCTGACTGCTTGCCTCCTTTCCTGCTGTGTCGTTTACGCCCTCTCCTTTGCTCGATAGCCAGGTCGCTGAGGACTCGTTGTAAATGTCGGATCGTGCTTGCCCGAACGCGCTCGGGGAGTTGTGGGTAATCGCGCAACATGGTCGCGATTTCTTCAATGCTCGATTGCATCCGGTCACTGCTGACCTCGGCCAGCGCTTTAGGCTCCCAGATCGCGGCAAAACGGTCCAGGCCGCCAAGCACCGCGTCGTTTTTGTAGCCGCGCTGTGCCTCTAGGGCCAGGATGTTTTGCAGGGTTTCAATGGCTGAAGAAGTCATTTCAAGATCGAATCACGCCTCGGCCGTGGGAGAGTTTGCTTTCAGGATGGTTTCCCAGCTTTACATCTGATGCCATGGCGCAGCGCTCCGCTTCCCATGAGGGTGCGTCATCACAGGCAAAGGGTCTCTCCGGACGAGAATGGGATGATGGATGGCCTCATTTTACTAGGAATGTGATCCGATGACAATTGAAATGGGGGTATAACGTCTGGTGTTTTCGCTTGTGAATGAGCGTAACCCGCGAGAATGGGTTTCATGGTACAATAACGTGCATTCGGCATCCGATAGCCATAGGGAGATCGAGTGAACGCCATGCACCTTGACTCCGTTTTACATACCAATACGTTCTAGGAGGTTCGTCATCATGTCTACGCAAGCCATGCTCACCGAGACAGAACGCTCATTGCAGAGAGAGGTCGAAGCATTTGTGGCCTCGGTGCCACGAGAATTGCTGGTGGCCATGGATGCTGATGAGGTCGTCTATCCTCGTGAGTTTGTGCAAGAGGCTGGTCGCAGAAATTTGCTGGGGTTACGCTTTGACCCGCGCTGGGGTGGGCGTGGTCTACCCTGGACATCGGAGCTGGTGGCTTTGGAGGAGGTTGGCGTTTTGGGCACCTCTCTTTCGTGTCTTTATTCGTTGGTTTCGATTGTGGGGGAGGCCATTCATGTGTTCGGCACAGATGATCAAAAAGAGCGATTTTTGAAACCAATGATTGCCGGTGAGCTCACGGTGGCGGAAGGGCTCACAGAGCCGCGCGGGGGCTCTGATTTCTTCGGCGCCACGACGAAAGCCAGGCGCGAGGGCGATGTTTTTTATCTTTCAGGGCAAAAGCGGTTTGTTGTGGGAGCGGAGGGCGCGGATCTCATCCTGGTCTATGGCAAAATCGAAGGCATTGAAGACCCGAAACGAGCTATGACGGCGTTTTTGGTGGAGCGGGATGAGACGGTGAAGGTGGAACATGTGTATGGGCTTATGGGGACACGTGGTGGCGGCACGGGGCGCATTGTCTTCAGCAACACGCCCGTTCCCGTAGAGAACGTCCTAGGTGGAGAGGCAGGCGTGGGACAGGGCGCGGTCGTGTTCAATCAGATGATGATCCCCGAGCGCATGACCTCGGCGGGGGGCGCGGTGGGCATGGGGCGAGCGGCTATCGATATCGCAGCGCGCTACGCGGATAGACGCAAGGCGTTTGGGCGCAAAATCCGTCGTTTTGAGGGCGTTAATTTCAAAATTGCCGAAAGTCTGACCCTGTTGGATGCGGCCCGGGCTTTGAATCATGCCGTGGGTGTAGCCATCGAAGCCAATGAATCCCCAGGAAAGGTGCGACGACTCGTATCGGAGGCCAAGAAATTCAGCACCGAAACGGCATGGACGGTTGTCAATCATGCCATGCAGATTTTAGGCGGCATCGGCTACACCAACATCTTTCCTGTGGAGCGTCTATTGCGCGATGTTCGCCTCATTACCATCTGGACGGGAACCAACGAGATCATGAACCTCGTCATTCAGCATGAGTATTATAAGGAGATAGGGGCAAAGTCCCTGCGCGGGCGAGATGTGGAAATGGATGCTGCCGGCGCCTCCTTCGAAGAGGAGAAAGTGTACGAGTAAAACGACAGCGTTTCCATTCTCTGTTGCCCATAAAATGTGGGAATGCCAAACGCGTCATGCGTCATCGATGGCTGCGGAGCTGATCGACTGTTGAGAATGCTTACGCACATGACACGTCATGACGCATGACGCATGGCATGCATCACTGTCTCTACCAACCCACACAACGAGAATGGCAGTCCAGGCGCTTTGTGTCAACGCGCTAATACGCCTCGCGCACGATGACCCCTAACACGTTGGAGCCCAGAAAGGTGGAAAGTGTGGCGTCTGGCACATCGGTGAAGATGGGGATTTGAGGGAATTTTTCCCGCAACCGCTCCATCAATGCCGTGGCAATCTGGACATTGTTGTGTTGCAACAGCGCCAGTTCTTCGAGATATGCAAACTCGCTGATGTAGTCGAATAACTTTTCTACCGCGTCCAGAGAGTCTCTGGCTTTGTCCATGACCAGGAGGTCGCCGTCACGGGTTTCGACCAGTGCACGAATACCCAGCATGGACCCAAGAAAGGCCTGAGATTTGCGCAATCGTCCATCCCGTTCCAGGTAGTGAAGATCGGTGGTCAGGAAGGCGAGAAAAATGGCTGGAATCATCCCCCGGATCTCGCGGCCGATTTCCTGGGCGCCAGCGCCCTCTTGGGCCATCTCCGCAGCTTGCAAGACGATCATGCCCAACCCCCTGCTCAAGGTTTCGCTGTCAATCACGGTAATGCGGGTGTGGCTTCGCAGGGTGCCCGCGGCGGTGTGGGCGATGTCGACCACGGGGTTGAGTTTGCGAGATGTGTGAATGGAGATGATGTGATCGGTTTCTTTGCTCAGGTTGTAATAAAGATCGATCATCTCTTGCAGGAGCGGGGGTTCGGATGTCGGCAAGGTCTTCACCGTTTGCAGCCTTCTGAAATATTCTTCATAGGGAAGCTCGGTGAATTCCTTGAAGACCTTTCGTCCCATCCGGACGCGCAGGGGAATCATGGCAATGTTGTATTGTTCGATTTCTTCTGGTGTGAGATGGGCGCTGCTGTCGGTGACGATGCGGACGTTGCTCATTGTTTGCCTGGGATATGAGTGATTAGGACGGGCAAGAGTAAGAAACGATGATCTTCATTATACATCATTTTGGGAGCAAATTGGTGAGATGGTGGGCGCGAAATCGAAAATTGGTGGGCTCATTCGACAGAGATGATGTAATGGTAGTGTGGCTGCCCACCTTCAACGACTTCCACCTCCAAATCGGGATAACGGTTTTGGATCTGGTCGCCAAGCTGCTGCGCCCGTTCTTCGCCGATAGGTTGTCCGTAGTAGATGGTGATGATATCGAAGTGGTCCGCTTCGAGGATCGATGCCAGGGCCTGCAACGCCACCTCGTCTGGGCTTTCTCCCGCACAACAGAGGCGACCATCAATGAGGGCAATCGCCTGATCTTGTTGCACGCCCACACCGTGCAATGTCGCCTGTCGGACGGCACGAGTGACTTCGATAGTGTGGATTTCTGTGAGGGCGGTTTGCATGATTGCAGCATTTTCTGCAATGCTGAGTTGGGGGTTGTAAGCCAGCAATGCTGCGATTCCCTCGGGGAGCGTTTTGCTTTCTATTACAAAGACCTTTTTCTTGGCAAGCTGTGTGGCTTGGTATGCGGCCATGATGATATTTTTGTTGTTCGGAAGCAGGATGACCTCATCTCCTGGCGCGCGTTCGATGGCCCGAACCAAATCATCTGTGGACGGGTTCATGGTCTGGCCGCCGGCAACCACTTCACAGGCTCCCAGACTGCGGAACACCTTGGCAAACCCATCCCCTGCAGCCACAGCAATGATATCAGCGCAGGGGTGCGACGCTTGCTGAGTGGCATGTGGCGCGATGGGGGGCGCATCTTCTTGCCATAAGCCTTTCCTCCGTAATGTTTGCAGGGTCATGTTTTCCACCACGATATCGTCCAGCTGGCCCAGAGAGGCGCCATATGCCAGAAATGGGCCCGGATTGTCACTGTGGACATGGACTTTGGTAATGCGTCCGGCCCGCCCGACCACGATACTTTCGCCCCCCATGTCGACAAGTTTCTTACGAATCTCCTCCTCGTTCTCGGAGGCGTCATACACCAGAAACTGGATGTCATAGCCCCATTCATCGGCTAGGGTGGTGAGGTTGGGCGTGGATGGTGAGGCGTCCGCTTGTGCCTCTGCCAGCAGGACAGGCTTGCCGAGCGCTACTTTTGCCATGCCCTCAAGGAGATATAACAAGCCCGCGCCGCCAGCATCGACAACCCCGGCCTCCTTGAGTACGGGAAGCATCTCAGGCGTTTGTTGCAAGGTGTTGCGCGCTTTATCTATACTGATGGTCAGCAGAAAGGCGATGTCCTGGCTCAAAGCGACCGCGTGTTCACTGGCGTCCGCGATCGCGCGGATTATGGTTAAGATGGTGCCTTCGACCGGATGCATCACTCCGTGATAGGCCACCTTTTCTCCCTGACGAAAGGCTCTGGCCAGGGAAGGGGCGTCCAGAACATCGAGCGGCTCCATAATCTCTGCCATGCCTCGAAAGATCTGGGAAAGAATCACACCACTGTTGCCGCGGGCGCCACGAATGGCGCCGTGCGACGCCGCCTTCATGATGGTTCCGACGTGAGGAGTGGTCAGATTTTCTATCTCCCTCCAGGCGGATTGCATCGTCAGGGTCATATTCGCGCCGGTGTCACCATCGGGCACAGGAAAGACATTGAGAGCATCCACCTCCTGCTGATGTTGACGCAGATTTTCCAGAGCGCCATAAAGCATCGCTTTGAGTTGTCGCCCATCCAAAACGTTTGGCTGCAACGTAGTCGTCGTTCCTTCTGTCATAGGTTACTCCTCGCCGGTGGATGAGTGGCTCACGCGCAGCGCCTGGACATGCACATTGACAGCCAACACGGGTAGCCCCAGGGCTTTTTCAACGCTGTATTTCACGCGATGGATAACGCCGCGAGCTACTTCTGAAATACGGGTGCCATATTCAATTACGAGGTACAAATCAATGACGACGCCCGTATCTTCCACCGTGATCAAAACCCCTTTATGCGATGGGTTAGACTTTAAAAGTCCCCGTTTCCATGCGTCAAAGCGATTTCGCTCCGCCAGGCCGACCACGCCGTAACTCTGCAAAACAGCGTGTTCCGCCAGGCTTGCGACGGCTTCTGTCGAGATTTCTATGGTGCCTAACTCGGTTTTTCGTGTGATCATCATAAAGATAGATTTGCAGAAAACAGATGTTTATGCTAAGCTATGGATTGCGCCCCGGAAAGGGGTTTTTTCTTGGCGTCCACTCAGCCTTTCGATGAACATCATGGGCTGTTGGCGCCGCGTTCCTCTGGAAACCTACCATCCATCTATCATCCTGGTCAAATCAAGATGAGAGGAGATGGCATGGTTTCAGAAAGATGCAGCCTGTTCGGTTGCCCATTTGTTGCATATCGAATTTGGAGAGTTCATCATGGCCAAATGTGAAATTTGTGGACGCGGTCCTCAATTTGGCAACCATGTCAGCTTCTCGCAGCGCCACGTAAAACGCCGATTCAACGCCAATGTCCAAAAGCGTAAGGTGCTGATCAACGGGAAGGTGCGACGAGTGCACATTTGCACCAGTTGCCTGAAGACGTTGTCCAAAACAGCATGAAGCAGTCGCCAATTCCGCTACGGGATTGGCGATTTTGCTATGTACTTCTCTCCATTTTACTCTGCGCCACGTAAAGGACAAAGGAAATGTTCCTTCGAGCCTTCTGAAGTGACTTCTACAAGTTGGACCGCTTTGGCGTAGGCGGTAAAGGGAAGTGGAATGTCCCAACTCATACTGAAAAGGCTTTGAGCCTGGTCTGGAGTGAGGTTAAATCCCAATGTGATATGCGGCGTCCAGGCATTAGGATGATAAAAGGGCCGAATTTCTCTGATCTCTTGTTGGCACAGGGTAGCGGTCGCCCGATGGAAACTCAACAGGGATTGCGTGGGAACCACCCCCAGAAAAACCACATTTTCGCATGCTTCTAGAGTTGAGAATAACCCGATATGGTTGATGGTGATGGGGAATGGGGCAATGTGTTCGACAAGCCCTTCAAGACGCGATCGACAACGCGCCATACTGAATTCAGGTGTGTCATAGACGATCAGGGTTAAGTGAGGACGATAGCCTTCTTCATCTAGGGGAGAGGGCAACCCGGCGTTGTTGATTGTCTGCCAGATTGTTCGGATGGTTGTTTCGGAATGGTAGTCGAAGAGAATTTCGATAATATAAGGCATCGCTGATATCAGTCTGAAGGGGATGGTATCGTTATGATACAATGAATCACTAAAATTGGAAACACCATATAGGCTAATTGACACAGTAACCCTTTCGTTGGTTAAAAAAACGCGCTCTTTCTGCTATTCAAGTTGACCTCTTCAAGCCTGGGCCATCCCTGCACGCGATGGCGCCGCCCGTCGGAGACAATTTACAACAGACAATCGACAAAACGGCGTCCTGTGAAGTCGCATCCCATGGCTGTTCGTAGTGCAAGCCAACGGAAATGGCAGGGGCAGAATCAGGGGTCAAGCGCGAACGAGTTCACATGTCGGGCGTGGACGCAGCCAGCTGGAAAGAGATGGGGTTTCTGGTTGTGTGGGGACGATTACGGATGAGATGGAAAGGGCATGATACAATGGGGTCTAGGATTCGTAAAATTCAGTGGCATAAAACTACGTATGCTCACCTTCAATTCAGGAATGGCGCTTACGGGTCATGAATCTGGTCAAGTTTACAGAATCATCGGATACAAGTACAATGCAACTCCATTCGAACGCTCCCTCAGGCAGAATGTATAAGCCATATGCCTGGCTTCGCAAGCGGCGTTTCGATTCTCATTTTGTGACCTCTTGAATTACTACGCACACCATGAAACCACGTAATTACCCACACATTCCATCCTCTGAAATTACCCCCGAACATCTCTATCGTTCTCGACGACGCTTTATGAAAGGCGCTGGCGCCATAGCCATGGCAGCCTTGCTGGCGGCGTGTGGCGTGCCCGGCGCTGGCGGTTCTGGCGCATCCAGTGATCCGTCGCCTACTGACCCCGACATCCCCGCTCCACAAGCCGGGAATGCCCTCACCGATGAGTTCGGCGCTCCAGCCAATACTTGGGACGAGATCACCCATTACAATAATTTCTTTGAGTTTACGACCGACAAAACCAAAGTGGCCAAACTCGCCCAAGACTACCCCACCGAGCCCTGGAAGGTTGAAGTTGGTGGGCTGGTGGAGAATCCCCGCACTTTCGATCTGGACGATCTGCGAAAAATGGGCGAAGAGGAGCGCATTTATCGCTTACGGTGCGTCGAAGCCTGGTCCATGGTGATTCCCTGGTTGGGCGTCCCTTTGGCCAAGCTGTTGAAGGCTGTCCAACCCTTATCCAAAGCGAAATATGTGCGTTTCCAGGCGATTTTCGATCCCGACCGACTTCCCGGTCAGCAAAGTCCTGTTTACCAATGGCCCTACATTGAGGGGCTGCGACTCGACGAAGCCATGCATGATCTCACACTCCTGGGAACCGGTCTCTATGGAAAACCGATGCCCATGCAAAATGGCGCGCCCGTGCGGCTCATTGTTCCCTGGAAATATGGCTTTAAAAGCATCAAGTCGATTGTTAAAATCGATCTGGTGGAAGAAATGCCTATTTCTTTATGGATGGCCGCCGCGCCCAATGAATATGGCTTCTATGCCAACGTCAATCCGGAAGTCAACCATCCCCGCTGGTCTCAGCGCACAGAGCGCCGCATTGGGGAGCGGAAGCGACGCGAAACCCTGATGTTCAACGGGTACGCAGAACAGGTGGCGCATCTCTATGCCGGTATGGACTTGCGAAAGAATTTCTAGCTGGTGGATTGATTGCCACAGCATGATGCCACTTCGATGAAAGAAACGCTCCTTGCAATGAAACGACAAGCTTCTTCGAGGCGATGGACGCCTTTTCAGATTGCCGTGCATCTGGCCGCGCTGACCCCTCTGATGGCGTTGGCGTGGGACCTTTGGTGGGGGAATCTTTCGGTGAACCCCATTCAGGATATCACCTTTCGTACCGGCAAGGCCGCCATGATCCTCCTGGTTCTTTCTCTGGCTGTGACGCCCGTCTACACGATGTTTGCTTTCAGGCGGGTGCTGAAAATTCGGCGGACGTTGGGCCTCTATGCTTTTTCCTATGCAGTGTTGCATTTTTTGACGTACGCCTGGCTGGATTATGACTGGGATTTCTACCTGATTCGCTTAGAGATCGCGGAGAAACCCTATGTGTTGGTAGGCTTTGCTGCCTTCTTGCTGCTGTCGTTGTTGGCTGTGACCTCAACCAAGGGTTGGCAACGTCGATTAAAGCAAGGCTGGAAGCGAGTGCACCGCTTGGTGTATGTGGCGGCGATGCTGGTGATGTTGCATTATATTTGGGTTCAGAAGGCCGATATTCGACAGCCGCTCGCATGGACTGCGCTGCTGGGCATCTTGTTCATCGTGCGCTTGCCCCCCGTTCGTCGAGGCATGGTTCAATGGCGCCAGCAACGCGCACGCTCCCGGCAGCAGTCCCTGTCCGCGCACATGACGCCTTCAAACGAGGATATCACGCCTTTGAATTGAGGTGAAACATGGCTCTATTCGCCGCCTGGTTTACGTTGATCCTCTATCTTTCCTTCGCTTTCAAACGATGGCGGGCGATTTTACGCTCGTGGAGCATGCGCATGGGGGACTTCGGCGTCTTGGCGCTTCTGTTGCCTATGCTGCTGGCGACCAGATTCCAGCCGGAGCCAGCTGTGCTGGTTGCCTTCCTGCTCTATTTGCTCATCCCGACGATTGTGTTGCGGGTTCGTCCCTCAAATCATCGGCCAATGGATTGGTTGCACGCGTTGGCGATTGTGAGCATCTGGTTGCCTCTTGAGCCAAGCTTGTTCTCCATGCCGTTGGCGCATGTGGGCGCAGATCGCCTTGGGGCATGGGTGCATCTTCTGGCATTGCCCGATGTTGGGGCGCCACTCCTGCCCGGCGTCAACCTCCCCATCGATAAGTTGACCGGGGTGCTATTGGCCCTTTATCTCTTCCTTATTCGTCATCCATTGCAAGGCGTAGGGTTTGATTTTCGGTTACGTCTGAAGGATCTGGGATATGCGGTCGTAGGATGGGGCATGTTTGGCGTTGTGGGCATTCCCCTGGGGCTGAGCATGGGTTTTTTGAAACTTCACGTCGCGATTCCCACCTGGACGGAACTAGTGGCCATGGCTATTGGTGGTTATCTGCTTATTGCCCTCGCCGAAGAAATCCTCTTTCGCGGAATTATCCAAAATCTACTCGCTCAGCGATGGGGGAGCTGGGCCGGGGCTCTCGCTGTCGCCGCACTGATTTTCGGCGCTTCCCATCTGAATAACGCCACTCCTGGTTTTGCAGAGCCCAATTGGGCGTATATGCTCATGGCCACCCTGGCCGGATTGGCTTATGGTTGGGTTTGGTGGAAGTCTGGCCGCGTGACAGTGTCTGCGCTAACGCATATGGCTGTGAATTTCATGTGGGGCGTTTTCTTTGTAACATGAAAAAACCGCCTGGGGTTTTGTCCAGACGGTATGCAGGGGAGTTACAATGGCAAAGCGAGCTTGTCACCGGCTTGAGGAACATAAATAGGTCCCCGAAAGTGCTCACTGGCTTCTTCTCGCCATATCTCGGGGTTGCCGGGCATGCGATGGACAAGCGCAAGGGCTTGGACCTGGGCTTCCGCGGCGATAAGTCCCGCCTCACGGGCGGTGGAATGAACCCCGCCTGTCTTTTGTCCCAAACGGGATGCTGCTGTGGCTTCGTGGATGAGTAGTTGCGCGCCCTGGGCCAGTCGAACCACCTCATCGTTGGGACGCGTGTCTCCCGTATACACGATGCTAAACCCCGCGCGGGCGTCGGTCGGGGCAAAGTCGAATCGAGCGGCGAAAGCGGGCACCTCGGGCGCATGTTCGGTGCGACTTAGGGTGATGCTGACATCGTCGACCAAGGGGAGTGGTTCACTTTTGCCCTCTTCGAGAAACAAAAACGCAAGTTCATCTGCAACCCTGGGAAGATAATTGGGATAAACCACCTCCATCAACATCAACCATGCCTCCAGGGTGGGGTGCGCCCCAATCAGATATCGCATGCGATGATAGAAGAGGAAAATAGGGCTGCCCAACATATGATCCCCATGATGGTGGCTGAAGTAGATGTGAGTGATCTGGTCGGGCGAGACGCCCACGCGATCCAGCTGCATCATCACGGCTGGCCCGGCATCGAGAAGAATGCGAGCCGGGCCGTGTTTGATGAGCATGGCGGTATGATCGCCGGGCCGTTCGGGCGTGATGGCGCCTACGCCCAAAAAGATGAGTTCCGTCATGGTAGAGACTCGTCTCTCGTAAAGTAGTGTCTACAACTGTCTTGAACGTGGGAGCGTCGGTCCACCTTCAGAGTTTGGCCATCCAGGGTGCGACTTCGTTGGCTAGTGAAAAGGCTTACCATAGAGACGTAGAAGGCATCGAAGAAACGAGGAGGGGCTTTGGGGAGTTTCTCCGCACACGCTCTTACGTCTCCATGGTAAAGCAACCGTTTTGCAGCGACGCCAACATTATTCGTTGAGTAATTTTTCAAGCAATCCGGTACGACGGTTGAATTCTTCAATGAGGGCGTCTAGCTCTTGCACGTGGCCATGGATGCTCCCCCAATAGGATTCGGCGTCGTACCACTGGGCTTGAATTTCATCGAACGTCTTGCCTTGTTGTTCCACCCAGGTATAATACTTGAGGTTGTGGATGCGCTTGCGGTCATAATAGCGCGTCTCCAGCATGTGATCGGTGGTGATGCCGGCCAGCCATTGCGCATGCGCGGCGATGGCGTCTTTGCGGGTGAATTCCCCACGTTCTTCACGAAGCTCATGAAGCCGACTTTGGTACATCTCCATCGAATCGGTGGCAACCGTAATAATGACGTCATGTTCGCCCAGTTCGTAATACTTGGCGAATTTGATGGAGGAAATGAGGTTGGCGATGCTGGAAATGCCCAAGAGGTCCAATTTCGAAACGAACTCTTCAGACACCCCCTGTTCAACGAGATAGCGCTTGCCTTCGGGTTCATTAAACAAACGCATCAACGACATGGTGGCCTCATCATCCACTGCCATGACCATGTCGGTATTTTTGACGTTGTGAATCCAGGGGACATGCTTATCGCCAATTCCTTCGATCCGGTGAGAGCCGAAACCATTTTCCAGCAATGTGGGGCATTGAAGCGCTTCGCTGGCTGCGATTTTGCTGGTGGGGAACTTTTCTTTCAGGTAATCGCCGCTGGCAATGGTACCCGCAGACCCGGTCGTCAGCACCACCCCTCGATAACGATCCAACGGTCCCATCTCCTGCTCCAGCACCTCTTCCATGGCTGGACCAGTAATCTCGTAATGCCACAGGTAGTTGCCGAATTCATCGAACTGATTGAAGATGACCAGAGGCTCGCCAGAGGCGCGCAGTTCGTTGCATTTATCGAAAATTTCTTTCACATTGCTTTCCGATCCGGGCGTGGCGATGATCTCGCCCGCCACCGACTTCAACCATTCGAAGCGTTCTTTACTCATGCCTTCGGGAAGAATGGCAATGGATTCACACCCCAGAAGGTTGGAGTCGTACGCTCCACCCCGGCAGTAATTCCCTGTGGAGGGCCAAACCGCTTTGTGATAAGTGGGATCGAATTGGCCCGTGGTCAGTCGCGGCACCAGACAACCAAAAGCGGCGCCGACCTTGTGCGCTCCCGTGGGGAACCACTTGCCGATGAGGGTGATGATGCGAGCATCGACGCCAGTCAGCTCGCGCGGATATTCGATGTAATTCACTCCGTTGAACCCGCCACCAAAGGGCACTGGTTCATTCTTCCAGGTGATGCGAAAGAGGTTGAGAGGGTTCAGATCCCACAGCCCAACATGTTTGAGTTTTTCTTTGATGACGTCGGGGATGAGCTCGGGATGGCGTTGTTGCTCAAATGTTGGAATAATGATATTCCGTTCTTGAGCGCGCTCGACAGCATGCTCGAGCGCGGTTTCGTCGTGAAGGGTGAGATCGATGAGATTGTATTTTGACATAATGGTTAGCGCTCCATGAAAAGGGATTGAAAAGTTGATGGCGATAATCGGATGTTGGCGTTTTCTCGCAGCCTGGTTCGAGTGCACGCATCGCATCGAACCCTATTGGAAGGATCGCCCAGGGTGGGGCCGCGGAAGCTTGAGGACGAATGAACTGGCCTCGCTGAACTGGATCGATTCAGTCGATAGCATTTTCGACGTTGTGCAAAGAAGCTGAGCCAGTCAGGGGCGATTGTTCATGCTTTTCGATTTGATGGGTAAAACGTCATGAATTGGCCGGTAGAAAGGGAATGCACCGATGCGGAGTCAATGCCCAGTTTCCTGATTGACGACATTGCATGATAATGGTAGTTTGTTTATATTGCATTGTCAATCTGAGAGGGCTTCTCGCACAGCTTCAAGGGTGGGGGGGATGTGAATGGCTTTGGAGCCGACTAGGTCGGCTGCGCGCATGGCGCTGGCCACATCTTTCAGTCCGCTGCCCGTATTGATGACCACTATTCGCTCTTCTGTAGAAACCAGGCCCAAGGCCACGGCTTTTCGGAGTCCTGCATAGGCAGCAGCACCAGCTGGTTCGGCGAAGACGCCCGTCGATTGAGCCAATTCTGGAATGGCTAGCAAGATTTCTTCATCGCTAACCGTTACAAAAGCTCCACGACTTTCACGCACGGCTCGCATTGCCTTAATCCGATCGCGAGGCAAGCCGGCGCTGATACTGTCGGCCACGGTATGCGCCTGAATCGGGGGTTTGGTCAAGACATCCTCTCCCTTTTTCCACGCCTCAGCCAGATAATTGCTTCCTTCCGCCTGAACGCCGATGATTCGAGGCATGTGGTCGATCCAACCAAGCTGGAGGAGATCGTAAAATCCCTTATACACGCCACCGATAATGCAACCATCGCCGACGCTGACGAACACGACATCGGGGGCAGACCAATGGAGTTGTTCACAAATCTCATAACTCACGGTCTTTTTCCCCTCGGACATGTAGGGATTGAAGCCAGTGTTTCGGTTGTACCAGCCGAAGGCATCGGCAGCTTGCAGGCAGAGTTCGAAGGCGTCGTCATAGGAGCCTTCCACCAACATGACCGTGGAGCCAAAGGTAAGCAGTTGCGCGATCTTGGCCTGTGGAGCACTGGCGGGCACAAAAATCACCGTGGTTGCGCCTACACTGGCGGCTAATCCGCTGAGCGCGGCCGCAGCGTTTCCTGTGCTGGCCGTGGTGATCACCTCGGCATTGGCCTCCCAGGCTTTGACGATAGCGATGGCACTGGCCCGGTCTTTGAAAGATGCGGTTGGCTGCCTGCCGTCATCTTTGACCCAGACATGGGTGAGTCCCAGCCTGGCCGCCAGTCTGGGCGCAGCATACAATGGCGTGCCTCCGACAGTCAATGGCGGCGTTGGCGCGTCTGCGGGAACGGGCAAAAGCGGCTTGTAACGCCAGATCGTAGGATCCGCGTTGGCCGCAAGACTTTGGGGTGAAATGTGTTGAGCGATCCTCTCGTAGTCGTAAACAACATCCAGGATGCCTTCATGGCCATGGTCAGGGCAGACATAACGCACCTGATCGGGCGCATATTCTTTGCCGCAAATAAGGCATCTCAGATGAGAGATGTGGGGGATGCTGGATTTGCTAGGATGTGAAGTCATAAATCGTACTCGGATCGAGATGCAGAGTAGGCCGACGGCAGGCTTGTCCGCGCCGATACGGATGAACATTGGCAGCAGGGAGCAGGGAGCCGTAAATGGATCTGCCACCTGCAACCCTGGCTTCGTGCCCATCACCTCCAGCCGGATGTGTCATCCGACGGGGGCGTCGACTGCCACCAACGGCGGATCACAGATCCGCCTCAACGCAGTAAGCATGCTATTTTCAAAGCTGTGCCTGCAAGCGTCCGGCCTACTCTGCAATGTCTGGGGATCAATCGGGCAGGATGTGGGTTCCCGACTTGCCTGCAAGCGCCAAAGCCAGATTGGCGGGATCGGTGATGATGGCTTGTTTGCCGCCGTTCTCAATGAAATCGATACAGGCTTCGATCTTGGGCTTCATGCTTCCAGGCGCGAAATGCCCCTCCTCCATGTACTGCCGGGCTTCAGAAACCGTGATGGTGTCCAGCCATGTTTGGTTGGGCTTATTGAAGTTGATGGCGACCTTGGGCACGGCAGTGGAGATCACCAGCAGGTCTGCGTGGATATCCCTGGCCAGAAGGGCGCTGGCGCGATCTTTGTCGATGACCGATGGCGGCGCGGGCAAAAGCTCACCGTTTTCATCTCGAATCACAGGGATGCCCCCGCCCCCGACCGCAATGACTATCCAGCCCTCATTGACTGCCGACTTGATGGCATTGACTTCGACAATCTCCAAAGGTTTGGGACTGGCGATAACGCGACGATATCCACGTCCCGCGTCTTCAATGACCTTCCATCCCATCTCTTCGAATTTTTTCGCTTCTTCTTGGGTCATGAAGCTGCCAATGGGCTTGGTTGGATTTTGAAACGCCGGGTCATCTTTGTCGACCAACACTTGCGTGACAATGGTAATGGCGCGACGAAAGAGCCCGCGACGATGGAACTCGTTGTCCATGGACTGCTGGATCATGTAGCCAATGGATCCTTGAGTGTCCGCACCAATCAAGTCCAGCGTGACAGGATGCACTTCGTGCATGGCGAGTTCAGAGCGACGCAGGATGAAACCGACCTGAGGGCCGTTGCCATGTGTGATGACCGTGTCCCAGCCTGCTTGCACAAGCTCGGCAATATGTTTGCTGGTCTCGCGCACGGCTTGCCATTGATATTCGACCTGAGGATGCTTTTTGTCGGGAATGAGGGAATTGCCGCCAATGGCGATAACGGCTGTACCTTTGCGTTCGGTCATGGGGTGTCTCCTGAAAAAAGATGAGATGGACGATGTGGGATGAAATTGGCAACCTGTCTCGATCTTGGTCTGGATTGGCTGGGCATGCGGTCAGACGCGATTACCAGCCATTTCCCATGGTGAGGGCCATGACGGCTTTCTGCACATGAAGACGGTTTTCCGCCTCATCAAAAACAGCGCTCTGCGGACCATCCAGCACACTGCTGGCGACCTCGATGTCGCGATCTGCGGGCAGTGGATGCATGTAAATGGCATCGGGTTGGGCCATGGCCATGCGTCGTTCATCGGTGATCCAGTCTTTGTATTGCTCAATGAGACGTTTGCTTTCGTCAAAATCGGTGGTGTACACCAACGGCCCCCAGCTTTTGGCATAGATGACATCGCTGTCTTTAAAGCCTGCATCGAAATCATCCATAATTTCCAGGCTGCCGCCGGTTTGTCGCGCATTTTCTTTGGCTTGATCCACAATAAACTGGGGCAAGTCGAATTTGGGAGGATGGACAAGCCGAACGTTCATGCCATAGCGGGTCATCAATAAAATCAGGCTGGTAGGCACGCTGAGCGGTTTTTGATAGCTGGATGCATACGCCCAGCTGACTGTGATGGTCTTGCCACGAGGATCGCCCTTTTTCTCGATGATGGTTTGCAGATCGGCGAGGGCCTGATGGGGATGATAAAGATCGCATTGCATATTGAGGACAGGCGCGCGGCTGGCTTCGGCAACATAGCGCAGATATTTGTTCCCTACACCCCAATCCACATGGCGAATGGCAATGCCATCGAAGTAGCGACCGTAGATCTCGCCCAGTTCTTTGGCTGTATCGCCATGAGCGATCTGGGTGGTTCGGCTTTCGACAAAGGCGGCATGACCGCCCAATTGCGCCATGCCTGCTTCAAAAGAGCCACGAGTGCGGGTGGAGCTAAAGAAGAACAACATGGCCAGGGTTTTGTCTCGCAAATAGGGGTGCGGAATGCCCAAGGCTCGTTTCTTTTTCAGGTCAAAGGCAATATCCAAGATGGTGTCCAACTGGTCCTTCGTCCATTCCTGGGTTGTGATCATATCCAGGCCGCGCATGTTCGTTTGCATGATGATGCTCTCCTTTTTTGATGATGAGTTGAATGGATGAAAATATTATGGATTAGTGATGTTTATGCTTGGAAGGAGCTTGGGAGTGTGTCGATGCGGTGTCCCAGCCGCTCTTCGAGGGGAAGGATATGGTTGCCTCGCACGGGCTTACCATCAGCCGTGGCACCGCGAATCAGTTCTTCGCGAGTAACCCAACGGTCGAGAGGTCCAAGCTGTATGGGGGGCAGATTCAGCGCCTGGAAGAAAGAAAAGTGATAGGCTGTCAGGGCGCCAAATGAGGGCGAAAGGCGTTTTTCTCCTTCGAATTCTGCTAGAAAGACGAGGGAAAAGTCCCCGCGTTGGTAACTAACCTGATGGTGCAACTCCTCTTCCAATTCTCGAATGGCAGTTTGTTCAATGGGTTCTATCCAATCACGATCATCTTTGCGTCTTCCTCCTATCACTTGAAATTGTTCTGCGCGTTCGTCCCATTGCACGAGAAATTGGGGTGGCTGTCCAGGGCGCACAATAAGCACTTCGGCCACTGTGGCGACTCGAATAGGTGGGGCGTCGGCAAAACGACGCCAGCGCGCCTGTTCCAGGAGAAAGACAAGGCTGGCGCCATGTTTCAATCCCTCATTTGCCCGAGCCCCATGCTCTTCTGACCAATCTTCAATCACATGGCCTTTGGTTTCGAGCCAGGCTGCCAGACTGTGAAGCAGATAATAGGCTGATTGCGAGACGGCCCGTATCC
>WFTO01000237.1 GCA_015485435.1 Anaerolineae bacterium
GCCTCTCACCGTCGCTTCGGCAGATGGTGCGGGAGACCCAGCTCCAGCCGGATGATTTCATTTATCCCTTGTTTGTCAGGCATGGCGAAGGCATTCGACACCCCATCGCCTCCATGCCCGGGCAGCATCAGCTCTCCATCGACACCATGATCGAAGAGGCGGAACTCGCATGGAGCCTGGGCGTACGCTCGGTGATCCTCTTCGGCATCCCTGAACACAAAGACCCTTACGGGAGCGAGAATTATGACCCCCATGGGATCATTCCCGAAGCCATCCGTGCGCTGAAAAAGGCCATACCGGGCATGGTGGTGGTGTCCGATCTTTGCATGTGCGAATACACCGATCATGGACACTGTGGCGTCATCAATCGCCCCGAAGACGCCCATTACAACCCGCATCTGCCCACTGGCTATGTATTGAACGATCCGACCCTGGATTTTTTGGGCAAAACCGCGGTGGTCCACGCCCAGGCCGGGGCCGACATCATCGCCCCCAGCGGCATGATGGATGGCATGGTGCGCGCCATACGCTCAGCGCTGGATGACACGGGGTTTGAGCATGTGCCCATCATGAGCTATGCCGCAAAATATGCCAGCGCCCTTTATGGTCCCTTCCGCGATGCCGCGGAGAGCCCTCCCAGCTTCGGGGATCGCAGCCAATATCAGATGGACCCTGCCAACGCTCGCGAAGCTTTGCGAGAGGTGCTTGTCGATGTGGCTGAAGGCGCGGACATCATCATGGTCAAGCCCGCCAGTTTTTACCTCGACATTTTGGCGCGGCTCCGCGAGGAGGTCCAACTTCCTCTGGCAGCGTACCAAGTCTCCGGCGAGTATGCCATGATCAAAGCCGCGGCCGAGAATGGCTGGCTCGATGGGCCTCGGGTGATGCTCGAAAGCCTGTTGTCTATCAAGCGGGCGGGCGCGGATTTGATTTTGACCTATTTCGCGGTGGATGCCGCCAAACTTCTGCAATAATCAGTTCCCCCTCTCCTGCTTTTTTCATCACTCATCTTCTTGTTCAAGGCGAATGTTAGCCATGTCTCCAACCAACCTTTCTCAACATCTCACTGAATCAGCCTCTAAAGAACGCACTTACCACGATCGTCGCATGGTGCATGCAGACTTCGACCAGGCCCCCTTCACCATTGCCTGGGAAGTGACGCGAGCCTGCGCTTACGCCTGCGTCCATTGTCGCGCAGACGCCCAGCCGCAGCGGCATCCGCTGGAACTAACCACTGAGGAAGGGTTTCAGCTGATCGACCGTCTGGCGGCCTTTGGAAACAACCCCATTTTGATCTTCACGGGTGGCGATCCCATGATGCGACGCGACCTGTACGATCTGATCGCTTATGCCGCAGAAAAGGGATTGCGTTGCTCACTCACACCGACGGCGACGGCATTGCCCACGAAAGAGCGTCTGCAAAAAGCCCGCGATGCGGGCATTCGCCGTATTGCCCTCAGCCTGGACGCGCCGCGGCCCGCCATCCATGATGATTTTCGCAAGGTGGATGGGTCCTGGCAACGCACCATGGACATTTTGCACAGAGCTCATGACGTTGGATTGAGCGTGCAGGTGAACACCACCGTGGCCAAGCATAACGCGCACATCCTCGAGGAGATGGTGCCCTTTATCGAAGAAGTCGGCGCTGTGCAGTGGTCGGTCTTCTTCCTGGTGCCAACCGGCCGTGGGCAGATCGATTGGATGATTTCGCCCGAAGAGCATGAACGCATCTTCAACTGGCTCTACGATCTGGCCCAGATCGCGCCGTTCGACATCAAAGCTACGGCGGCGCCCATGTACCGCCGCGTGGCCATTCAGCGCAAGCGAGCCGAATTGGGCGAAGACGCGCCGATTAGCTTCCAAGGCGCTGGGTTCCAATACGCAGATGGCCTCAATCGTCCCACCAAAGGCGTAAACGACGGCAATGGATTCCTGTTCATCTCTCATATCGGCAATATTGAACCCTCTGGGTTTTTGCCCCTGGTGGCCGGGAATGTGCGCAAAGATGACGTCGTTGAGGTTTATCGCCATCATCCCATCTTCAAAGATCTGCGCAATCCCGACAAACTAAAGGGACGGTGTGGCGTGTGTGAGTTTCGTGATGTCTGTGGCGGCCAGCGCGGTCGCGCTTATGGCGTCACCGGCGATTATCTCGAAACCGATCCCGCCTGTCTGTACATTCCTGCTGCTTACAAAAACCCCTAGCGCTTATCCAGGAAAATCACATGCCTGTCACCGAACCAACATCACGATTTCTGAGAGCTTGTTTTCGTCTTCCCACCGACGCCACGCCGGTCTGGTTTATGCGACAGGCCGGTCGCTATATGCCCGAATATCAGGCCATCCGTCGTCAACATAAAAGCATCCTGGAGATGATCATCCGGCCCGATATCGCTGCGGAGATCACCCTGCAGCCAGTGGATGTGTTGGGGGTGGATGCAGCCATCCTGTTTGCAGACATCCTGCTTCCTCTGCCCCCCATGGGGTTGCAATTGGAGTTTATCGCGGGGCGAGGGCCTGTAATTCATAACCCAGTGCGGACGCAAGAAGACCTTGCCCATCTCGGTCAGGTTGATGTCCAAGCCGATCTGGGACATGTGTTTGAGGCCATTCGCCTTGTGCGCGCTGAGCTGCAAGGGCGAGACATCCCCCTGATTGGATTCGCAGGCGCTCCGTTCACTCTCGCCTCCTACATGATCGAGGGTGGTCCCTCTCGCAACTTTGTGGAAACCAAGAAGCTCATGTATGGGCAACCCGAGACCTGGCACGCCCTGATGCAACGACTGACCCCTATCCTCATCGATTATTTGCTGGCCCAGGTCGACGCAGGGGCGCAAGCCATTCAATTGTTTGATTCCTGGGTGGGCATTCTGCATCCAGTAGATTATCGTCGCTTTGTGCAACCTTACTCTCAATCCATTTTGCGTTCCCTGATGTCTCAAACCGATGTGCCTGTGATTCACTTCGGCGTCGGCGCGACCACCCTATTGCCGGACATGAAAGCAGCGGGTGGTCATGTCATCGGGCTGGATTGGCGCGTTCCTCTGGACCAGGGATGGGCCATGCTGGGCGACGACGTCGCTGTGCAAGGCAACCTGGACCCCACCGCGCTGTTTGCCCCGCGCTCTGAGCTCACCCGACAGGTTGAGGATGTCTTGACCCGGGCCGGGGGACGGCCGGGCCACATCTTCAATCTGGGCCACGGCATTCTGCAGCACACGCCTGTCGAAAACGTACGGGCAGTGGTGGACATGGTCCACGAATGGACAACCTCCTGAACGCATGTCCTTTTATCACATTCGAGCGAACACCAACCATGACCCGACTTGTCATCGTCGGCGGCGGCATTGCTGGGCTCGCCGCCGCCTATTACGCCCTCACTCGGCCACAACAACCCCCTGATGAGGTCATCGTTCTGGAGAAAGATGACCGCTGGGGCGGGAAGATCGCCACGGACCGGGTGGATGGCTTCGTCATCGAAGGCGGTCCCGATACATTCATTGCCATGAAGCCGTGGGGCATGGCGCTGTCTCGAGAGTTGGGCATCGCCGACCGGCTCCACGGCAGCAATCCTGTGCAAAAAAACACCTACATCCTGCATAAAGGGCGACTTCTGCCCCTGCCCGGCGGCCTGACCATGATGATCCCCACCGATTTTCGGGGAATGCTGGCCACTGGCCTGATCTCCTGGCCCGGCAAAGTGCGCATGGGGCTCGACTTCCTGCTGCCGCCAGCGAAATCTCCTGGTGAAGAAAGTTTGGGCCAATTCGTCACGCGTCGTTTGGGGCGCGAAGCCTATGAAGCGTTGATTGAACCGTTAATGAGTGGCATTTATGCGGGGGATGGCGATAAGCTGAGTTTGCAAGCCACTTTCCCCTATCTTCGAGATCTGGAGATCAAACATGGGGGATTGGTGCGTGGCGCGTTGGCCGCCAAACGAGAGCGGATGCGGAAAGGGGGGAGCAATCCCGGTTCTCGGAGCATGTTCGTCACCCCGAAAACGGGCCTGGCAGAGCTCGTGGAGGCTCTTGTGGCCCGTTTGGGCGAGTTGGGGACGGAATTGCGTTTGGAAACACAGGTGGATGCACTGGACATGGTGGACGCTGGACGATCCACGAACAAGGACAGGCGTCCCCAGACAGCATCCCCCATGTATCGCCTTCATTTTGCCAATGGCGACACATTGGAATCCGACCGCGTCATCCTGGCGACTCCCTCCTATGTCACCGCCCGGTTATTGCGACCGTATGATCCCGAACTCGCGGCCTTGCTGGAGGCCATTCCCTATGCCAGCACGGCCACTGTCACCCTGGCCTACGACCTTCAGAATGTGCCTCGTTCCCTGGATGGCTATGGGTATGTCATCCCGCGGCGTGAGGGCCGCCGCGCTCTGGCTTGCACCTGGACTTCAACCAAATTTCCACATCGAGCGCCCGAAGGCAAGGCTTTGTTGCGGGTATTCGTGGGGCGTGCGGGCCAGGAAGCAGACATCGAGTGGACAGAGGAGGGATTGTTGCAGATTGCTCGCGAAGAGTTGCAGCTGACCCTGGGGATTACAGCTGAACCTCTGCTGACGCGCGTATTCATCTGGCCTCAGGCCATGCCGCAATACAATGTCGGACATCCCGCCCGCGTCCATCGCATCATGGCCAACATCCAGCGATGGCCGGGGTTGGCCCTGGCCGGCAACGCCTACCACGGCATCGGCATCCCCGACTGCATTCATTCGGGCGAAATGGCTGTCGAAAGATTGTTTTCCCAATCATCCTCCTAGAACTTTCCGATTGCATGAGGTAATTGTATGCCCTTGAACATTGCTCAATCCCAAACCCTCTTTGCTCAGGCCAAACAACTTCTTCCCGGCGGGGTCGATTCCCCTGTCCGGGCGTTCAAGTCCGTTGGCGGCCAGCCGTTGTTTATCGAACGTGGTGAAGGTCCCTATCTGTACGACGTGGATGGTAATCGGTTCATCGATTACGTGCTATCCTGGGGGCCCCTGATCCTCGGACACGCGCATCCAGAGGTGGTGTCGGCTCTAGAAGATGCAGTGCGCAAAGGCACCAGCTATGGCGCACCCTCACCCCTCGAAATCGAACTGGCGCGATTGGTCACCGAGCTGATGCCAAATATCGAGATGGTTCGGTTCGTCAATTCGGGCACCGAGGCCACCATGAGCGCCCTGCGTCTGGCTCGAGCCTATACGAATCGGAACAAAATCATCAAATTCCAGGGGTGCTATCACGGCCATGCGGACCTGTTGCTGGTGCAAGCGGGCTCGGGGGTTGCCACGCTGGGCCTGCCCGATTCACCGGGCGTTCCTGCCACCACGGTTCAAGATACGCTCGTGGCCCGCTACAACGATCTTGATTCCGTGCAGGCATTGTTTGAACAATTTCCCGACGAGATTGCCGCGGTGATAATCGAGCCAGTGGCTGGCAATATGGGCGTTGTGCCCCCGGCTGAAGGGTTTTTGCAAGGCTTGCGTGAGCTTACAACAGCGTATGGCGCGTTGCTGATTTTCGACGAGGTCATGACGGGCTTTCGCGTCCATTTAGGTGGCGCCCAAACCCTGTTCGGCATTCAGCCAGATATCACGGCTTTGGGCAAAGTGATCGGTGGTGGTCTGCCTGTGGGCGCTTACGGCGGCCGCCGAGAGATCATGGAGTTGGTAGCCCCAGTAGGTCCCGTTTATCAAGCCGGAACGTTGTCTGGCAACCCTCTGGCCATGACGGCGGGCATCGTCACCCTGCGCAAGCTGGCTGAGCCAGGCGTGTGGGAATCCCTGGAGGCCCGAGCGCAGAGGTTGACGGAAGGCATTGCCGCTGCAGCCCAGGCCGCCAGAATTCCCATCTATCAGACCCGGGTGGGCACAATGTTTGCCGCCTTTTTCACCGAAGGCCCCGTCACCGACTGGGATTCCGCCAGCGCCAGCGATACATCGCGCTTCGCTCGTTACTTCCAGGCCATGCTGGAACAAGGAATTTACATCGCACCCTCGCAATTCGAAGCGGGATTCATGTCCCTGGCGCACGATGATACAACCATCGACGCCACCATCGCTGCTGCGGAGCGTGCTTTTGAGCAATTGTCATAATCTCAGGCGGGAGATCAGATGCCGGTTGACATCGATCTCCCGCCTGAGAGCTGTTACGCCTTGTTCGTTGGCGCTTCATCCCCGTCATTGAGTATTCGCCCCGCTTCTTTGACGCTTTGTGAGAGGGTTCTCCCTGCTTGTTTCAGTTTATCGGCGGATTCGGCCATTGTTTTGCCCATGCGGGCGCTCTCTTTCATCCCTGTGGCCATGGTTTCCGCCGCATCGCGAGTCATAACGGCGCCACCCTTCATGGATTTTGCTGCTGTCTTGGCGGCGCCGGTCATCATACGCATGCCTGCTTTGACCCCCTGCCCCATCAATTTGGCGGGAGTCAGTATGGCTTTTCGTTTGTTTTGTGGCGCTTCCTGAATGATCTCGAAACTGTCGACGGTTGTCATGCGTCCAACATCGGCCATGGTTTTTCCGATTTCTTTCGCGATCTCCGCGGCATGATGAACCGTATGCTCGGCACCCTTCTTCATCTTTCGTCCCACTTGTTTGCTGCTTTGCCCCGTTGTTCTGGCAATATCCAGACCACTGCTGGCTGCAAGGACGGAAGCCTCTTTACCGCCAGTAGCCGCCAGTTTTGCTGCTTCGGGCGTTGCTGCAGCTTTGGCCTTCACCCTTGCCAGAAGATCCGCTGGAATCCGCAGCAGGCTTTCCCCTCGGCGTTGGCGTTCCTCATTAAACGTTTCATAAAGACGCAATCTGGCCTCATCCGATAGGACCGGCTTGCTACGTTGCCGCAGACTTTGTCGCATGGCTTGAAGGCTGGCCACTGCTGAGCGGCATTGAGGGCAGCTTTCCAAATGCGCTTCGAATGCTTTCTTCGCTGATTCATCGAGTAAATCGTCCACATAATCTGGGACGAGCTTAAAAAAATCTTGATGTGTCACGCGATTGCCTCCTGTAGGTGTTGCGTGAGATAGGTTTGCAAAAATTGTCGGCCCCGATGCACTCGCAGCTTGGCGGCAGATTCAGAGATGCCAAGGGCTTCTGCTGTTTCTTTCATAGAGAGGCCCTCGAGTTCATAAAGCACCAGCGCCGCTCGTAATTTGGGCGACATGGCCTCGAGCCCTTGTTGCAACAATGCTGCGCTCTCCTGGCGCAAGAGAAACTCCTCGGGCACGATGGCATACGTATCGGCAATGGGCAATTCATCACCTTCATCGGTTTCCAGGGGGATGTTTTGCCCTTGCTTGCGTTTTCGTGATCGCAACATGCTTAATGCCTTATTCGTGGCCACGCGATAAAGCCAGCTGGAAAGTTTGGCGTCTCCGCGGAAGTTGTCGATGCTGCGATAAACCGTGAGGAACGTTTCTTGCATGGCATCTTCGGCTTCTTGTTCATCCTGCAAAATACGATAACAGACGCGAAACACCATTTCTGCATAATCTGCGATCAATCTTTCACAGGCCCAGGCTTCATGGGCTTTCAGGCCCTCAAGCAGCGATTCTTCGCTGATGTCGTTTGTGGCATCTGTTGTAAACATAAGTTCCTCAACATGAGTTGATGGGTGACCCCCTGGCACGTCAAGGAGGCCACCCTTTCTGAAGTTGAGTTAGAAAGCTAGCTCACTCAAGATATCCGCATTGAGCAATTGAATGTATGCGGTTTGTGATGTCATCTCTTCGTTGCTTTGTTGTATTGTAGCAACCAGAGCGAGTGTGCTGTCACTGATGAGGACCTCACTGGTCACAATGCGGTCTGCCATGATGCCGATCTGACCTTCGGTCCACAAAATGCGGTCAGCCATCTCACCGATTCTGTCTGCCATTGTGCCGATATCTTGTGAAAGTTGCAAGGTCGTGTCTTCAGATTGATCGATACGATAGTTGATATCATCGGCCGTGACTGCAATCGCTGCGGCGTCCTGCTCGATCTGCGCCGCCAACTCCACAATGTCTGCCGCCAAGGCAACGACCTCGGGATCGGTTTCCGTTTGCTGGATGAGTAGCGCATTTTGTTGTAGCTGGAAAGCCTCTTGTTCCAGAATTACGGCCTGATCATGGATCATCGTTGCATCCTGTTGGATGACCGTCCAATCGGTCAGGCTGCCAAATGCCAACGCAGGTTTGGCAACGGGAATCACAAGCAATGTTACGGCCAAAATCGCGAAGACGAGTTTTTTCAACATTTTTGAACCTCCGTTGATGGAAATCAATGAATTGAATGAGAAGGAGAACTATGAATCAGAAACACATGAATGATTTTGTTTCATCCAGGAGTGACGATAAGACGCCGGAGATTTTAAATCGGTTACATGCTCGCGGAGTGCTTCTTGCAAATTTAGGATCTCCAGATTCGCCCAATGAAGAACACGTGCGGGATTATCTGGATGAGTTCTTGATGGACCCCCGCGTGCTTGATATGCCCTATCCCCTGCGATGGTTGATCGTCAAGCGATTTATTCTTCCCAAACGGCCCGCCCAATCCGCGCATGCATATCGATCTATCTGGTGGGAAGAAGGGTCGCCTTTGATTGTGTTGACCGAGCAGGCGAGGCAAAAGCTCGAAGCCAAAATCAACATGCCGGTCGTGAAGGCCATGCGATATGGAAAACCCTCGGTGCGAGATGGCCTGACGAGCTTGTTGGAGCGCATCCAACTTGGGGGTGAGATTATTCTGTTGCCCATGTATCCTCACTATGCCATGTCGACCTATGAAACCCTGACGTTGAAGGTGTTGGCTGAAATTGAGGATTTGACTGGCGCACAGAAGACCTCAGACAAAGAGGCGGAGCGTTGGTTACGCTCCATGGTTCATCAGACAGGCAATCGCCCTTTTTCGCGAAAAGTGGGCGGTTACACCCTTACCATTATCCCTCCCCACTATGATCACCCCGACTACATTGCCTCCCTGGTCGAAAGTGCTCGCCCCTATCTCGAATCTCAGGATTATGACCACGTGCTGTTTAGCTATCATGGGATTCCGGAGCGGCATTTACATAAAACCGCGCCGCAAAAGGGACGGTGTTTAACCGATGGATGCTGTCATACTTCCACGGATGTTCATCCCGTCTGCTACCGCCATCAGGTGTTCGCCACAACCCACGCTTTCGCCCAGGCTATTGGTCTGCCATCGCAACGTTATTCTCTCTCCTTTCAATCTCGACTTGGGCGAGATGAATGGTTGAAGCCCTATACGGTGGATGAGATCGTTCGTCTGGCCAAGGCGGGAGTCAAGCGTCTGGCAGTGATGACGCCATCGTTTACCGTAGACTGTTTAGAAACCCTGGAAGAGATCGGCATGGCCGGTCGTGATCTTTTCCTGGAATCTGGCGGGGAGTCTTTCCAACTGATTCCATGCCTGAACGATCATCCCCGCTGGATAGAGACGATGGCGGGGATGATCGTTGGCGACCCCGAGAGTGCTGGTGTCTGATAATGGTTCAATAGATACTCAAAAACACCCCTCCGAAACCCCTGTCACTTCCGTCGATTTCACCCAAATCGCACTGTGCGTCTCCACTTGGATAGGGAGCCGGTACCAAAATACCCCGTTCACCAGTTCGCGTCGGTTTGCCTGCCAGGCTGCGGCCCCGGTAAAATTCCCTAAATAGTCCCCTTCCGGATAGATGTACGCTTTCGTTCCAGTATTCACT
>WFTO01000238.1 GCA_015485435.1 Anaerolineae bacterium
ATGCTAATCACCCTCTCTGTACGTCAATTTCTTTTTGAACTCGCTCAAGGAAATGCGACCCCTGGCGGTGGTTCTGCTGCAGGGCTGGCGGGAGCGCAAGGAGCGGCGTTGCTTGCCATGGTTTGCAATCTCACCATCGGCAGAAAGAAGTATGCGGATGTGGAAGAGGAGATGCGGCAGGCTTTGGAAAAAGCGTTAAGCTTACGAGATCGGCTCGAGGAATTGATTGAGGAGGATGCGCACGCATTCGATAGCGTCATGGATGCCTATCGTCTGCCGAAGGAGACGCCGGAGCAAAAAGCCGCGCGAACCGCCGCCATCCAGGCCGGCTTGAAGGAAGCGACTCGCACGCCTCTGGAAACCCTCCGGGCCTGCGTGCAGGTGCTTGAGCTGGCCCCCAATGTCGTGAGCAAAGGCAATCCCAATGTAATCAGCGATGGCGGCGCCGGGATTTTGAGCGCGCACGCAGGCATGATGACCGCTGCACTCAATGTTCGCATCAATCTCAACGCGATTAAGGATGAGGCGTTTGTGGAACGTCATACGAAAGAGATGAATGAGCTTATCGCCCGGGGCAATGCCGCCAAGGAAGAGGCCTGGGCGATTGTCGCAGAACGTTTGGGCATGTGACGTTGCTTTGATCTGCATTGAGTTGAGGTTGTCTCCTGTTGTTACGAGCTGGTAATCCTATGATGTCGCGCTCGAAAACTCGTATCCAGGCCTATCGAGCCTATGCGCTAGCCCTGGCGACCTTTGCTATTCTCACGCTCATCCTGACTTGGCCCCTGGTCCGCCACGTTGGCGACGCCATTCCAGGCGATAGTTTTGACGGCTGGCAAAATCTATGGAACCTTTGGTGGGTGAAGGTTGCCCTTCTGGAGCAGCACGCATCTCCCTATTTCACCAATCTGCTTTATCATCCTACCGGTGTCAGTCTTTGGTTCCAGACCTTGAATATTTTCAATGGGCTCACCTTTCTGCCAGTTCAACTGGCCGGGGGAGTGTTCTGGGCATACAACGCCGTCGTTGTTTTTAGCTTTGTCATCGCGGGCTTTGGGGCTTATCTTCTCAGCCTGGATGTGCTCAATCGTTTGGGGGCGCGACGTCCGCTACGCATGCACGTTGCCGCCTTGGTGGCGGGTCTGATTTTTACATTTTCCCCCTTCCATTTCGCCCATCTCCTTGGGCACATGCAGGTCTTTAGCTTTGAGTTCATCCCATTCTTTGTACTCTATCTGCTCAAAAGTCTAACTATTGCCCCCCACACTCGAAGGGCAAATCGGTTTGGGCCCAGTCGCTATTCCCTGATGGCTGCCCTGTTCCTTATTCTCTCAGCGCTGTGCGATTGGTATTTTGCGTTGTATTTGGGATTTTTTGCGGGGCTGTATGTGTTTTGGTTAGTGATTCGCCAACGTATCCGCTGGGCGCATGTCGTGCAATTGCTATGGATGTTCGGAGTCACTCTACTGGTTGTATCGCCCCTGCTGATTCCCATGGTGCGAGAAAGCCTTCGGTACGATTTCATGAAGCCCCCACCCGGGCAAATTGTATCTCTGAGCGGAGACATGACCGGATTCTTGATTCCCTCGGGACTGCATTCGCTGTGGGGAGATTGGGCAGCCGGGCTGCGGGCTCCTCTGAATGCCAGTCCCTCTGAGAACACGCTCTATCTCGGTTTAGTGACCGCGGTTCTCATACTGGGTGCGCTGCGCCGTTGGCAGAAGCAGGTTGGGTTTTGGTTGTTGGCGCTGTTGACCTTCGCCATATTCGCGTTGGGCCCCGAGCTGCATATTTACGGCAAGAATACGGGCATTCCCTTGCCCTACGCCCTCATTCTGAAGCTCCCATTCGTGGAGATCGCTCGCACAGTAGCCCGGTACGATCTCCTGGTCATGCTTGCGGCGGGCGTTTTGGCGAGTGCGGGGCTTTACGCATGGCTTGACCGCGCTTCGACTCACCGCCAAACCTGGGCTTTGGGCATCCTGATCGCGTCGCTCATCCTGCTCGATTTCACCCCTGCCCCCTATCCCATCAGCCCACCTGACACACCCGACTTCTACCGCACCCTGGCCGCCGACCCCCGTGGAGGAGCGGTCATGAACCTGCCCATGGATTGGGATCGCCCCGGGTATTTGCTTTATCAGACCACCCACCAAAAACCACTCACGGCCGCGTACATTACCCGCACCGATCCCCGCACCCTGCCTGGTCGAGTGCCGGTGATCAACCGCTTCCGCCATCTCCAAGAGGACATCAATCGCGTGGACGATGTGGCGATGTGGGCGCCCACCATCTTCGAATTCATGGATATCCAGTGGGTGGTGTTGGATCGATACAAAATGCCGCCGGGCCCAACACGCGACTACACCGAAGCGCTGGCCCGAGCCATCTTCGTAAACCAATCCCCCGCGTATCAAGATGAACGTCTGACCGTATTTGAAACCACGCCCCCAACTACACGCCTGCCATTCGTGGAAATTGGCTGGGATTTCGGCCCTTTGCAGCCTGGCCCAATGCGAACAGTTGAGCAAACGGCAACCATCATCCTGCACGCGCCCCATCCGGGAACCTATATGGTGACCATTACACCAGCCGAAACTAACCGCATTCCCTGGCAACTTGAAGATCACTCTGGGCGCATTTACCTGCGCGCTGAAGATGGCGGCCCTCGCACCCTGGTTGCGAACCTGGCTCAAACGACCACATCTTGGACCATTCGCGCCATGGCGCCTGGCCTACAAATTCAACGCATCCAACTTTCTGAAAAGGACATCGCGACGAGCTCATTGTTCAAAACATCAGCTAACCTTCAACAACCGTAAAACCATATCAAAAAAGTCAAAGGAGACGACACAATGGCAACCAAAACCAAATCTTTGGCAGAAACATGGATTGCACGCGATGCAGCGGCGATTTCGCCTTCCTACACTCGCAGTTACCCATTTGTGATGGCCAAAGGGCAGGGCTCAGAAGTCTGGGATGTTGATGGGCGACGGTATATCGACTTTGGCACGGGAATCGCTGTCACTAACACCGGACACAGTCATCCTCATGTGGTGGAGGCGATTAAAAAACAGGTAGATCTTTTTCTACATATGTCGGGCACTGATTTTTATTACGCCCAACAAATCGAGTTAGCCGAACGGTTGAACAAGTTGGCGCCCATTTCTGGCCCCACCAAGGTCTTTTTCGGCAATTCGGGAGCGGAAGCTGTAGAGGCAGCGCTGAAGCTCGCTCGATGGTACACAAAACGCCCCAGATTCATTGCCTTTTATCGCGCGTTTCATGGACGCACATTCGGTGCGCTCTCTCTGACCGCGTCCAAGTCTATCCAACGTCAGGGGTTTGCGCCCTTGGTGCCAGGGGTGTCCCATGCATTTTACCCTAACCCCTATCGCAACCCTTTCCCAGGCGAAGACCCCGGACTGGCGGCGTTGGATTATATCGAAAATCATTTGTTTAAGACAACGACCCCGCCGGAAGAGGTTGCGGCTATCATCGTGGAGCCTATTCAGGGTGAGGGTGGCTATATTGTCCCCCCAGATAATTTCTTACCCGGCTTGCGGGAACTTGCCGATAAATATGGCATCCTGTTGATCTTCGATGAGGTGCAAACCGGATTTGGTCGCACGGGCAAGATGTTCGCTGCTGAACACTGGGGGGTGGAACCAGACATTATCTGTATGGCCAAAGGCATTGCCAGCGGCATGCCCTTGGGCGCGATCGTCGCCAAATCGGAGATTATGAGTTGGCCTCCTGGCGCGCATGCCAGCACTTTTGGCGGCAACCCGGTTAGCTGCGCCGCGGCCCTGGCCACACTCGATCTATTAGAAGGTGGTTTGGTCGAGATGTCTGCCCGCAGCGGTGCGTATCTCAAATCAAGGCTTCGAGAAATCGCTGAACGCTACCCGGTGATGGGGGATGTCCGCGGTAAGGGCTTGATGGTGGGCGTTGAATTCGTCAAGGATCAGGAGAGCAAGGAGCCCTGGCCCGAACTGCGCGACGCCATCGTCCTGAAGGCATTCGAACAGGGTTTGCTCATCCTTGGCTGCGGCTACAACAGTTTACGATTTATCCCTGCTTTGAACATCCCCGAAGACCTGTTGGATGAGGGCATTAACATGTATGAAGCGGCCCTCGAGGCTGCCCTGAAGTCGCTATAACTCCACCGTGTGGTTAGCTCGCATAAAAAACGTGGCAGGCGCTGCCGTCTGCCACGTTTGCTTTTGGCGGGGCATCAAGGAGCGTCGGCGGTGAACACCATCTCTTGAAGCCAGGTGCGTATCGCCTCCTCCAGGCCGTCATCCTTTCCCAGCATTTGAGTGCCGTGACCCTGCCCATCGAGCAAAAGCAATTGCACCGGGCCATCGGCCAATCGACCAAGCTCTTGGGCGCTGCCATACGCGTAAGCGTCTTCACTGCTTGCCGCCAGAAAGAGAGGTCGCTTGCCATAGGCTTTGACAGCTTCGGTTGTGGTCACGCCTCGATAATCGAGACCGGGGCTGAGAAGAGCAACGCCCTTGATGTCCGGGTCCTGGGCAGCATAGTTGATGGCGATGTTAGCGCCAATGGAGGCGCCTATCAAAACGATGCGGTCAGGTTGAATCTCGGGCCGAGAGCGAATGAAATCCACGGCGATGGCGGCGTCTTGAACCATTTTTGACCAATCACGCTTCCCCTCACTTTCGCCATGTCCTCGAAGATCGATGGCCAACACCCCATAACCAGCCTCTTGCAACTGGCGAGCAAATGCATCCCAATCATGGCGATTACGTCCCAGCATGTGCAGAAACACAATGCCGGGCGCCTCGGTGGCGGCGGGCCGGTAGTAAGTTCCTTTCAGTCGCACCCCATCCTTGGTGACCATGCCGATGTCAAAAACCTGTTGCTTCGCTTCAATGGTTGGCGTCGGCGGCAGGTTGACGGGTTGAAAGGGGATGTTTTCCGCGCGCAAGGTGGCTTCAATGGCCTCAATGGTGGCCACATAAGTGCGGGTGATTTGATTCACCTCCTCATCGCTGGCGGCGCGAGCTCGCGCCTTTTCCAGCGTGCTCAAAAGCTCGTACACCATCATGTCCCGTTCATCGAGCAATGCCTGCTGATCAGGCGATAACGCCGTGGCCTGCGCAGGGAGCGCTGTGGGCTGCACGGGGGCTTCTGTGGGCG
>WFTO01000239.1 GCA_015485435.1 Anaerolineae bacterium
CATCGGTGGCCCTTCCTGACGTGCGGTACGAGGCTTTCCATTGTGGATTGCGACTGTCTGTCACATCGAAAATCGAGAGGCCTCCCGCAGTGTGGGCGAGAAAAGCATAGCCGTCTTGGAAAGTGACGCCAAGGGCGGGAGTGGGCACGGTGTGGGCGCCGATTTCGAGGGGCGCTTGCGGCCTGGAGATATCCAGAATACGAAGATTGCCACTGAGATCGAGGATGTTTTCATCGGCCACATAGGCTATGCCATTCCCAAGAGTGATATCCAACACCCGATAAGGCCCGGGCAGATCATAAAATCCCATCGAACGTGGTGATGTGGGCTCCGATACATCGATAACGCGCAACCCTCTACCCCCGCTGGCGAGAAAGGCCAGCGATCCTGAGACAGCAACAGCGTGCGCTTCATAATCTTCGATGGCGGATACGCCAATCGCTTTCAACCGGCTGGGATCAGAGGCGTCGAAGATACGCAGCGAACCATCGCCATCGGCGACGAACACCAAGGGCCCCTGGATGGCGACATCCGCGGCGTAACTCATCGCTTGCGAACGCCCCACCTCCATAGGGTGCGTGGGGTCCGAGATATCGAGGACGAGAAGACCCTGATAACCATTGGCGAGCATGGCCAGCTCTCCTGAGACAGCCACGGAGCGCAACTCTTTCACTGTGCGAAATACTCCCAACAGGTTGGGCGCGGCCGGGTCTGAGATGTCTGCGATGAGAAGTTGGTCTTGTGAGCTGTCCACCTTGCCCACGACATAAGCGAGCCCATCTTGCACAGCGACATGGCGGGCATGCTCTGCAATCTCACCGACCCAAACGATACGGAACTGGGGCGCGCCTGCTTGGGCCTGGCTGATTGCGAGGGGCAGGCTCCATCCACACAGTAGGAGCCAACTCAGGATCAGGGAATAGTTACCTAGGAAGCGCATCGGGAGGATGAACACACACGTGGCCACAAGTCGCTACGTCGCCCTTTGTGTTGACGGTAGTGACCTGTGGCCCGGTTTTTGTTGCACCATTACCCTAGTCCCAGCGCCTGCAAGCGTTCGGGCGTAGGACGACCTTCTTCATCCCAACCGCGTAGCTCATAATAGACTGGCAGCATGAGATCGAGATCAGGCAAGTTGCCGCCGGCGCTGCCATCCGGTTTTGCGTCTTTGAGCAGGCGTTTGGGCAGGGTGTCGTCTTTGCGCGTGACGCCGAAGCGATTGTTGATGAGCCGTTTGAGCTGGAAGAGCTTCTCGCCCATCTGAATGACGTCCTCGGGCGTCCATTCCCAGCCCAAGGCGCTATTCACGATCTCAGTCAATCGCTCCGGCCCCACCTTGCCCTTGGCGATGAATTTGCACAGGCCCAGAGGATTGTAGACCGAGAAGTAGTTCTGGAAGTCGTAAGCCATCTTCGCTGCCTCGGGCGAGGATTCCAGCCGGGGTTTGACCTCGGCGTAGCCCAGGTCGGGCAGGGTGAGGCCGTAGCCGTTCCAGTAGGAGAGGGCCTCCAGATGGCAACCACCCCGGTTGGCGGTGGCGTAATTCACGGCCATGCTCACGAACCCACGCGGGTCGTGGTAGGCGACTTCCATCCCTTTGGCGTGGACAGCGAAATCCTCGGCGCCGTCGCCTAGTTTGCGGGCCGCAGCCCGAGAGCCCTCGGCCAGCAAATCGCCCACGCCCTCGCGGAACGCGATCTGTCGGATGAGCTCCAGGACGACGTCGGGATCGCCGAAAGTGAGGGCCAAGCCGCCCGTGTCTGCGTCGGTGAGCAGGCCCTTCTCATACGCTTCCATGGCGAAGGCGATGGTGGCGGAGGTGGAAATGGTGTCCAGGCCATAGCGATTGCACAAGGAGTTGGCCAGGATGCCTGCCTCCATGTTCTCGTTGAGCACATTGCCGAAGAATCCGGCCATGGTCTCGTATTCGATGCCCTCCCCGCGCGGGGTTTTGTAGGGCCCCTCGGGAACCTCGATCTCCTTGCCACAGCCGATAGGGCAGGAGAAACAATGCGTGTGGCGAATCAGGTATTTTTCGTAGAGAACTGCCCCTGTGAGCTCTGCCGCCTTGGGCCAGGAGCCAAGACGCCAGTTCTTCAGGGCCAGATCGCCATATTCCTCAGTGGCCTGAAACCCGCCCGCGGTGCCCAGCAGGCTCATGCCCACCGAATTCTCCTTGATGTATTTGTTCTGTTCCTTGACGGTGGCGAGAAAACGCTTGCGGTCGGGGTAGTCGGGGCGTTTTTTGCCTCGCACAACGATGCCTTTCAGTTTTTTGCTGCCCAGGATCGCGCCCATGCCCCCGCGTGAGGCGCCGCGTACATAGTGGGAGGGGCCCACCATGATGCCCGCCAGCTTCACCAGATGTTCTCCCGCGATGCCAATGCCCGCCACCTGGCCTTTGGGATCGGTCTCGGCCAACATGGCGTCGCCCGCCTCGAACCAGTCTTTGCCCCATAGATGGGACGCGTCTCGAAATTCGATGCTGCCATCCAGTCCATTGATGAAGAGATAGATCGGGGTTTCCGCTGCACCGGTGATTACCAGGCCATCGTAGCCTGCGAAACGCAGCTCTGCGCCCCAGTGATGTCCTACATTGGCTTCGTTCCAGATGCCTGTCAAAGGGGAACGACCACAGAAGGATGTGCGGGATGCTGTGGGAGCAAAGGTGCCCACCAAAAGGCCGTTGAAAATGTAGAGTGAAGCGTTGGGGGCCAGCGGATCCAGATTGGGGTCCATCTCCTGAGCGAAGAGATGCGCAGCGTAGCCGGAACCCAACAACCATTGCCGGACTTCTTCTTCAGAGATGGTTGCTTCCTGCCATGTGCGGTTGTTTAGATCAATGCGTAGGTATTTGCCTGCATAGACGCTCATGGGTATCGTTTTGTAGTGATGAGAGGAGTGAGGGTACGAAGAAAAAAGATCGTTGCGCTTGCTGCGTGGAAGACGATGGCACTATTGTAATCATGTCGTGACGACATTCGCAAGAAGAGAGTACACTGGTCCAAAAGCAATATGGGCGCGTTTATTTACGACTTCACCCGAATGCCGCCCTCCTCGTAGGTGAAGATCCATCCTGCCAGATCGCCCGGGACGATGTGGTCCTTCACATCGCCCGTGGCCGGATCCACGAACACCCGGTAGTATCGAGAAGAGTACTGGCCGCCATCGGCGTGGAGCTCGCGTTCAGTCCGATCGCGAATCTGGCGGATGCGCTCCTGCCAGTGGGCCATGTTGGCGGGCGTCAGGTCCACCCAACCATCTTCCGTGTGTTCCGCCTTGATCTCCGGCCCGCGCAGCAGCTTCTCCCCGTCGGGTGTGAGGATGGGAATGCCGATGGAGATGATGTGGGAGCGCAGTCGCGCGTCCGCGGCGATGCGGTCATATGCGGCCTCGGCCAGCTCCTCGGGCGACATGGCCAGCGCCCGGGTCATGCTGTCGCCTGTGACCAGCTTCAGAAGATAGGCTTCGTACAGCAGCTTGGAGAGCCGGGGCGGCCCCAATATCTCGAACGCGATGCTTTCCACATCGTGCTCCTGCTCCAGATGGCGCATGCGGGCCAGCGCCCCCTCCCGTAGGATGCCCGCGCGATAGGTGGGTCCCAGCACCGACTGGTCCAGGGCGCTGATAATGTCGAAGCCCGTGTTGCCGCCCTGGATTTCCATGATGATGTAATGCGCGATCTCTTCGGGGGTAACGAACTCCATCTGGTTGAGGGAGGTGATGGTGGAGAACTCTTGCAGGGCGAAGAGCCCGTTCTCGCCCGTGTCCACATACACATTCTCCAGCACCCCGCCCGTAGGCTGCCCGAACGCGCCTTCATCGGCCAGGGCTTCCTCCAGGGGATAGGCTTCGTCGGGCGGGCAATCGTAGAGCTCGATGGGGCGGCCGCGACGACGGATGGGTCCGTAGCCGATCTGCGCCCAGCCGATGGCCGCGGTAGGCTTGATCTCCTTGATCACTTTGCGGGTGGGAGGCGTGCGGGCCAGCAAAAACATCAGCAAACTGTGGGCGCCTGCCAACGCAGATTTTGAGAGCAGCATGGAGGAGGGTTTCTCCTCGCCGTGGGTGTAGGGGATGTTCAGGCCCATGCCGCCCGTGCCGCTGGTGCCTACCTTGATGTAAATCCGCACCCCGCCCCAATGCGCGCCGGTGAACTTCATGACCTCATTCAGGATTTGGATGTGGCGCACCAGATGAGGGATGTAGGTCCGTAAAACATGCTTTTCAGCGATTTCGATATGAATGGCCGGGTCTGGATCGTGCATGGCGGCGAGCAATTCGTGGCTGCTGGCGTAAATGTTTTGGTAGGCGAACGCGGTGGCGGTATTGATGCAATCCACAATGCCATCCGGCTCATAAGTGCGCACAAAACGGGCTAACGTGGAGTGCTCCAAAATATCTTCTTTGCGCTCCCCCACCATGGGGTCCAGCAAGTCGGCCAACAATTGCTTACGGATCTCCCCATCTGCCAGAAGCTCGTCCCAACGCATATCTTTGTAATCCCATCGCACAAAGATATTGCCCCAACAGGCGCTTACCTTCGTTCCGTCGGGCGCTTCTTGCGCCAGCATGGCCGCGGTTTCCTCCGCACTGGCCTGGTCGATGGAAGCGATGATGAGATGCGCTGGCCTGAAAGCGAGTAGTTGACGAGAGATCGCTTTGCCAACCTGCCCGGCGCCGCCAAGAATGAGGAAGGTTTTACCTTGAATTTCCATGCATCTGCCCTCCGTTGGACAAGGTATTGAGTTGGTGGATACTGCTATTATCATACCACGCCCCTCTTGGCGGGGGCCATTTGACGCCAGATGAGGGGCGGGTTTTGGAATGATGACGCTTTCCCTTCGGTTTTGCCGACCCAAGTCAGGCTTGCCAGACAAGCGTTCATCGGCATGGTTTTATTTTCATGGAATCGCGTCTTCGTGCGCAAAATGACGTCTCTAATGGTTGCGGCGAGGAAGGCCCTCAGCGGTTTTCATCATGATGGGGCCTATGCTAAACTTGGGCCATGAAAGTCTACCTCACCTCCATTGGATGTCGCTTAAACGAGGCGGAGATCGCGACCTGGGCCCGGCAATTTCAGCTGGCCGGGCATTCGGTGATGACTACGCCCGCCGACGCGGACGCGCTCATCTTCAATACCTGCGCGGTCACATCCGAGGCCGCGCGCAAATCCCGCCAGTTCGTCAAACGCCTGCATCGGCTGAATCCCAGCGCCCGGCTCATCGTTACCGGCTGTTACGCGTCATTGGAACCGGCGCGAGTGGCTGAGCTCATGGGGGTGGATGCGGTCATCA
>WFTO01000240.1 GCA_015485435.1 Anaerolineae bacterium
AACCTATCTGGATCACGACAAAGGTGGCCAATGGGCTCTGTATTACGATAGCCTTTCCGGCGAAAAACTCGCCGGAGCCGTTGAATTGACGGGAAGCAACACCTGGAAGACGCAAATTTTCCATCTGGAAGATGCTCGTTTCGATAACTCCTTAAAAGCGCTTTCTTGGGCCAGCCATGCCCGTGGTTTTGACCTTCGATTGGATCGTGCTGATGACGTCGATGATATTTTTCATATGGTCCGGGTCATCCCAGTGGCCGAAGCACCCACCCCCCAACCGACCGAAGAACCGGTGCTTTTGCCCCCATCACCTACTTCTACGCCTGTTCCTCAAATCCAAACTATTCGCCTTCAACAAGGGAAGAATGGTTTTCAAGGATTTACGGACACTTATTTAAGCCAATGGCAGCCCCGTCGACGATTTGACAAAAAAACCGTGCTGGCATTGCGCATCAACCATGTAATGATCAGCCTTCTCAAGGTGGATCTTCGCCAAATACCCCCAGGCTCCCAGATCATCAACGCCACGCTGCACCTCCAACGCGTGGATCCACGAACGCCGACCGTCAGGGTTTTCGCCTATGAACTCTATCGTGATTGGGACGCCAACGCCACCTATTTGCGCGCCACCAAGCAAACGAGATGGCAAAAGCCAGGGGCATTGGGCGTTCTGGACGCATCCAGCACCCCGATCAACGACGCGCCTGCCATTGTC
Organism: Anaerolineae bacterium; assembly: GCA_015485435.1. Taxonomy (GTDB): domain Bacteria; phylum Chloroflexota; class Anaerolineae; order J102; family J102; genus M2005. The sequence goes on from WFTO01000240.1 coordinate 716, forward strand.
TCTCAACGAGGGGTAGCCGAATTTGACCTCACGCAACTCGTGCAAAAGTGGATCGACGATCCAGCCAGCAATTATGGCATTGTCCTTCGCGCCGAAAGCGATAAAAACAAACAATACAGCTTTGGCAGCAGCAATGCCCGAAAGCTTCCTCTGCGCCCTTACCTCGAAGTCCAATTTACGACTAAGGAATAGCTTTCAATCTTTCTTTGGCTAAAAGAACAAGCTCAGCGCCCAGAGTGGTCATGGCATTGAGTATCTGCCACGACCAACAACTTGGCGCTTGATATGAGATCGCCCTGGCAGTTCGGCGTCCAAGAAAGCATCTCTCTGCTCAGCAATGATGTCATGATGAGGGAACAGACGCTTTCTCCTGGGAGGAATTTTCTTTCGCTAACTTCAACGCCTCTTTCAATGGCATAGAATAGTCACAATCGGCATTCGCGCATTTGGCTGTATTTTTATTGGCTTTCACCAAGATGCTGCCGCATTTGGGACATTGCACGTTGATAGGTTCACGCCATGTCACAAAATCACATTTCGGCCAATTCTCACATCCATAGAAAATACGCCCCTTTCTGCTGCGCTTCTTGACGATGCGACCGCCATCCTTCGGACATTTTACACCCGTATCATCAACAATAGGACGGGTATATTTACAGGTTGGATAGTTCGCACATCCAATAAATTTTCCATATCGCCCCTCCCTGATAACCAAATCTCCACCACACTCTGGACATGCCTCACCTATTTTTTCGGGTTCAACATGTTGTGGCTTCATCGTTGCACCGGCAACCTCAACGGCCTGCTGAAACGGACCATAAAAAGCTCGCAACACGTGTACGCGATCCTCTTCTCCGCGAGCAATGCGGTCTAATTCTTCCTCCATACGCGCTGTAAAATCCACATTTATGTATCGATCGAAATGCTGAACCAAGAGATCGTTTACTGTCATTCCCAGTGGGGTGGGATAGAAGAACTTGCCTTTCTTTTCGACGTAGCCGCGATCCTGAATGGTCGATAAAATCGTTGCATATGTTGATGGCCGACCAATGCCGTATTGCTCCAAGGCCTTGACCAATGAAGCCTCGGTGTAACGGGGCGGCGGCTGGGTAAAATGTTGTTCTGGAATCAGTTTAAGGAGGTCCAACAATTCACCTTCGGTTAAGGGCGGAATTTCTTTGTTCTCAAGAGCCTCCTCTTCCTTTCGTTTCTCCTCCATAGTCTTTGCAGGCTCGTACACCTTCAAAAAACCGGGGAAACGGAGTGAAGAGCCGGTGGCCCGGAAAAGGTAACGTTTCTTCTCGCCTACGGGTCCGGCTTCCACATCGATGGTCAACGTGTCGTAAATAGCTGGAGGCATTTGGCTGGCTACAAATCGCTGCCAAATTAATGTATACAATCGATATTGATCACTATTCAAATAAGGTTTTACGCGCTCTGGGGTGCGGAAAACGGAAGTTGGACGAATCGCTTCATGCGCTTCTTGCGCAGAACGTGCTTTGGTTTTATAGACAGGTGGCTTTTTAGGAACGTAAGACTCCCCATACCGGTCGGCAATGAACGCACGCGCCTGCTCTTGCGCCTCGCGAGCGACATTGGTGCTATCGGTTCTCATGTAGGTAATGAGGCCAACCGCCCCTTCTTCTCCTAATTTGATGCCTTCATACAGCGCCTGGGCGGTCCGCATCGTACGTCGCGCATTGAAGTTGAGTTTGCGGGATGCTTCCATTTGCATTGTACTGGTAGTAAAAGGTGCGTAGGGGCGACGTTGACGAGTTCCTTTTTTGACACGCGTCACCACCCATTCCGCTTGCTCTAACTCCGAAACGATGGTCTGCGCCTCCTCACCCGTACGAATTTTAAAGGTCTTTCCATCGATCCGATGTAATTTAGCCAAGAAATGGCGCTTTTCAGCCTCACGCTTTGCCAAATCAGCAACAATCGACCAATATTCCTCTGGGACAAAGGCTTCGATCTCGCGCTCTCGCTCAACCACCAGGCGTAACGCCACAGATTGAACGCGCCCTGCGGAAAGGCCTCGGCGAACATTACGCCATAACAAAGGACTGATTTTATACCCTACCAAGCGATCGAGAATGCGCCGAGCTTGCTGGGCATCGACAAGCTGCATATCAATGGTGCGGGCATGTTGGAAGGCTTCATCAACTGCGCTTTGGGTGATCTCATGAAACACAACGCGTTTCGCCCGCTCCGGGTTTAAACCGGTTGCCTCCTGTACGTGCCAGGCAATCGCTTCGCCCTCCCGGTCGGGATCAGTGGCCAGATAAACTTCCGTCGCATGATCCACAGCGGCTTTCAGCTCTTTCACGAGCTTTTTTTTGTCCCTCGGCACGTAGTAAATTGGTTGGAAATCATGGTCGACATCCACAGAAAGTTTCGATTTATAGAGATCGCGAACATGACCAACCGACGCCTTAACCTGATAATCGCGCCCCAAAAAACGCCCAATGGTGCGTGCTTTGGCCGGCGATTCAACGATGACGAGTTTATTTTTCGCAGAAGCCGCTTTTTTACGACTATTTTTTTTGCGAGCGGTCTTCTTGCTTTTTGGTTTGACCAACGAGGGCTTTTCTAGGCCCTCATGCGCAGGCGTATACCCCATACGGAACATATTCGTGCCGCAAACAGGACATGTGCCGCGGGTGCCAGGTTTTCCTGTCTCGGTGTAAACGGGAGTGGGGTGAACCATCTCCCTTTTTGTTTTGCATTTTACGCAGTAGGCTTCCATGTCTGTTATTTTTGAATCCAAAATGATTTGAGAAATGGCTGATGTTTGAAAAATCTGCTCTATAAATGCTTGGGGAGCCTGTCCTCTGACGTACGTCGAATGCCATGATTTGTTTAGACATTTGACGCAGGAAAGGATCACTCGATTTTGTATACGGGACCAGGTTCTCGGGCCAATACGTATTTCATGCCGCCCACCGACCGCACAAGACCTTTCAATTCCATCATGGCCAGGGTGCTGCTCACCTGATTCACAGGCAATCCTGCATCGCGGCGGATTTCATCTACATGACGAGGCTCTTTAGAAAGAAGGTTCAGCAATTGCGCCTCAAGGGGATCGTCAGGAAGCGCCAATCTAGCATCAACAAACTGGGCGGTATGGGTAAGATTCAAGGACTCGAGAATGTCATTTACCTCGGTCACGGGGGTTGCGCCTTCTTTAATCAGGCGGTTTGGGCCTTCGCTGTTGCGTGAAAGTATGCCTCCTGGCACTGCAAACACTTCACGTCCCTGCTCAAGGGCCTGTTTTGCGGTAATGATTGCACCTGAAAGCCAGGGACATGCCACGACCAAGACTCCCAGGCTAAGCCCGCTTATGATGCGATTACGGGCGGGAAAGTTACGGGCATCGGGAGGCATGCCAAGCGGTTGCTCGCTAAGCAGGGCTCCGCGTTTTACAATCTGTCGAGCCAGCGACAGATGTTCTGGGGGATAAATGCGGTCAAGTCCGTTGGCCAAAACAGCGATTGTGCGACCTCCTGTTTCCAGGGCCGCCTGATGAGCCACGGCATCGATGCCGCGGGCCAAGCCGCTTACAATGGTTATACCGGTTTGCGCCAGTTCCGTGGCAAACATACGGGCAACTTCTTTATCATAATCTGTTGCCCGACGAGTGCCCACGATAGCGACTGCCCATTCATCCTCCGGTAAAAGTTCGCCGCGAAGGAAAAGTACGGGCGGGGGCGCATCGATGCGTTTGAGATTTGGAGGATAATCAGGATCGTCCCACGTCAGGACATTGATCCCCGCTGCTTCAATCCGATGCATTTCTGCATCCAAATCTAAACTAGCCCGCATTTTCAAAAAATTGCGAAGCGTGCGTTTATCAAGACCTACTGACACCAACGCTTGCTCAGAAGCATGCCAAGCAGCCTCGACATCGCCAAAGGCCTGAAGTAAAGCTCGTAATCGTTTGGCTCCGACGCCCGGAACTTTGTTAAAGCCGATCCAGTATTTTTGCATCTCGGTTCAGCCAATCTTTAGACAAAATCCGGAATCAACTTTCTGGCAAAGAAATCATGTGTTTATGCTTCTGCGCGTGCGGATATCATGCATCCCACCATCATTGGCTCATCGGAAAGATTATCGCGATCATGGGATAAACCCCTTGAACGACAAAAACCAAAGTAACGTCCTCTCTGGTTTATCCACCTCGGTTATCGCCATCAACGATTGAGCCAACAATGGTTTCGCCAAACAAACTTTGCAGTCCGTAAAAATTTCTACGGACCTTTCACAAAGTGTCTTTTTTGATGATCCATACCTGGGTGCTGGGTGCGCCGCTGGATCGCACGCAGATTACGCCAAGCTATGGTTTTTCACGTTGTATCGTATCATTGGATCCCCAAAAACGACCCGCCGTGTGTTCGGCGGGCATCATTGGGACATTGAGAGAGGATAAATGGGATCGCAGGGTTTGTCAAGTGCTAGACATGCTGTGCTTGCACTGCGGTGATCGCGACGGTATTGATCACATCCTCCACGGTGCAGCCGCGACTGAGATCATTGACGGGCTTTCGGAGCCCTTGTAATACAGGACCGATGGCAATTGCGCCAGTCTCTCGTTGGACGGCCTTATAGGTGTTGTTACCGGTGTTTAGATCGGGGAAAATAAACACGGTAGCCCTGCCTGCAACCCGAGAACCGGGCATCTTTTTCTTAGCGACCTCAGGATCGACGGCAGCGTCGTATTGCATCGGCCCTTCAATCAACAAATCAGGTCGTCTTTCTTTAGCCAATTGAGTCGCTTTGCGAACTCGTTCCACCTCTTCTCCGTGTCCTGATTCTCCCGTCGAATAGGAAAGCATGGCCACAATAGGCTCGATGCCAAACATTTGCGCCGTTTCCGCCGATGCAATCGCAATTTCAGCCAATTGTTCTGCCGTAGGTTTTGGCACCACCGCACAATCGCCATAAACCAATACGCGATCTTCCAACGCCATAAAGAAAACCGATGAAACAATCGTAAAGCCAGGCTTGGTTTTGATAAATTCGAAGGCAGGTCGCAATGTGTGTGCGGTCGTATGGGCGGCGCCCGAAACCATGCCATCAGCATGACCTTTGTAGACCATCATGGTCCCAAAGTACGATACATCATGCATAATATCTAGGGCTTGATCCTGGGTAATGCCTTTGTGTTTTCGCAATGCATAGTACGTGGCCGCATAGTCATCTAGCAACGAAGAGGCGTTGGGATTGATGATCGTCACCTTCGATTCAGGAATGTTCAAACCCAGGCTTCGAATTTTCGACCTGACCACAGTTTCTTCACCCAACAAGGTGATATCAACCACATTTTGCATAAGCAAAGCCTCTGTGGCTCGCAAAATCCGATCATCGTCACCCTCGGGCAGCACGATGCGCTTTTTGTTCGATTTTGCTTGTTGCATAATGTTGTATAAGAACATCCGAGGTGGAATACCGCGAGGTTTGATGTCGGCATAGCGTTTGATTAGCGCATCCACATCGGCATAGTGCCGGAAGAGGCGTAGGCTTATCGCTATTTTTTCTTTTTTGTCAGCTGTGATATATGAACGAACCTCTCGCAAATTACGGGCGGTTTCAAAAGTCTCTGCATCTACAGCGGCAATCGGTAAGGTGCTTGGCAAGCCGTCCAGCAATCGCTTGACAGTGTGCGCAGGACGCACGCCCGTTGTGAGAAGGATGCCCGCCAAACGAGGGTAATTTCCAGAAGCATGGGCCTGGATGGCGCTAAGAATGACGTCCCCCCTATCTCCAGGCGTGATCAACAAAGCCCATTTGCGCAACCGCTCCAAATAATGCTCCATCTGCATGGCGATGATCATGTATTCATAAACACGATAATTCAATAGCTCCTTGCCGTATAGCACTTCGGCCCCCAAATGGGCAACAACCTCATCCATACTTGGGCTGGCCAAATCTTTATCTGCAGGAATGACAGCCAGTGGCTGGGCTTCTTCGGGTAGCGTCTCTTTGAGCACGCGACGGACTTCATGCAATTCATCGGGATCGACCCGATTAACAATGGAGCCAACCAATTGATTGCCCTTCCGTTTGAAAGATTCCACCGCCATTAAAATCGGACTGACGATCTCATCCAGATTATCTTTATCCCCGCGAGCCAAAAGCAACACGGGGCTTCCTAAGGACTGAGCCAACTCCACATTGATATCAAAATCCAAAGCTGCGCTTTCTGCCGAAAGATCAGAACCAATGATCAACACAAAGTCGCTTTTTTCTTCCAATGCCTTGTATTTTGCAATGACATGATTGATCAGGTCGTCATGTCGCCCCTGGGCCAACAGATCTAACGCCTCAATCTGGCGCCAGGCATAGGTCTCTTCGTATTGCCAAGGCAAATGAAAGTATTTTAGCAACAATTCAATATTTTTATCGATCCGATCCGGCCCCTGACATTTGATGATGGGGCGAAAAACGCCCACCCGTTGTGTGCGGCGAAGCAATAAGTCCATAATGCCAAGCGACACCAAAGATTTACCACAGTGTGTTTCTGTGGTGGCAAGATAAAGTGATTTGTATGCTTCCATTTTTGGCACGTCCTGTATGGGATGGGAGATCGTATGCAAAGAGCGATAGCGCCGGGCCCAAAGCGCCAGGAAAGGGTCTTCGGTGCAGATCGATCAACTCAAATAGCCCAAGCGCGACATTCGCTTCTATTATGTAATCGATTTTACCAGCAACGACAAATTAAGGAAATGATGAAGCTCAGGTTTGGCGTCAACTCACCAAATCGTTTTCTAACTCACTCATCCCCCGCCACGCATCAACATTACCCCCAAACGCGACATCAGCGCTTCCAAAGCCCCCCTGTCCTCCCCTCGAATATCGAGATATCCACGCCCAATCAGCAAGGCCCCCAGTTTTACAGGCTCGGCATCGCGCAGATGCGCTTCCCAACCTTGCCCCCGAACCAACCTTTCTGGCTCAATAATCACACCGCCCAATTTCACCAGATACGACTCCACAATCCAAAGAGGCGCGCTTCTCAATTCAATATGCACCCAAGGAGCGCCTTGTTCGTCTAACTCAATTCGCCATGGAATCATGCGCCGCCGCCAACTGGAGGAAAGATGCGTAAGTCGGCATTTTCCGGGAGGACCATATCTAACCCTCCCGAATAGCGCACTTCACGACCATTCAAAAAGATATGAATGCGAGGGGAAATTTCCCCATCTTGCAAAAGTTCGTCCTGCAAGACCGGATACCGCTCAAGCAATTCATTGAGTACTGTTCGAACTGTATCTCCGGGGCCAGCATTAACTTCTACGCTGGAAGCGCCCACTAACGGCCTCAGGGTAGCGTACAATTTAACTTTCATGATACGTTTTTGTGTGCGGGATGTTGAAAACCAGGGTTGTTATTATTGTATCACAAAGTTGTTTTGTTGCCATTCCATGCTATAATCCCCCTCATGCAGCTGTTACCATTGACATCCTCGCCACTACGCAGGCGCATTTTACGCGGGTTAGAAGGCTTGTTTGCTCCTTTTGTGCGACTGAATGATCAACCTGCCATAGAGATTCTTTCTGCTGAGGCACTTCTTCTTTTCCGCAAGATGAGTCGGGTTGATCAAGCGCATAGTCTACGCGTGTATCGATGGCTAGTCCAGCGTGGTTTTCAAAACCAAGACCTTCTTGTTGCTGCTCTTTTGCACGATTGTGGTAAAGCCGCCGCCAAGCTTTCTGTTTGGCAACGTACCTTAAAAGTCCTCCTGAAGGGGCTTTCGCCCAATCTATGGCAAACATTAGCAGCCCCCACCCCTCCAGCAAGCTGGCGATATCCCTTTTTTGTGCTCCGCGAACATCCGAGAATAGGCGCTGAATGGGCGCGAGAAGCTGGCTGTTCCGACCTCGCTTGCTGGCTCATCGCCCATCACGAAGAAACTGTTTCTGCCGACCACCCCCACGCCGATCTTTTGTTGGCGCTGGAATACGCGGATGCAGCCAGTTGAGCCCGCTTTTTGTGATGATTGTCGTTATCTCGGTTCCCAGGCAGGTCCCCAATCTCGCGCAAGGTTTTGGGTAAGCTGCAAAAAGCCCGTACCATCTCGTCGAATCACGGCGATTTCTTCATCGCCATCTTGCACCAAAAATGCCAGTTGCTGACTATCGCTTGACCATACAGCAGGCGCTTCGGGAAAAACGGGAGAAAAGAGATGAAATCGATTGTTGCCTGAGGGATCGACGACGTAGAGCCCCCATACACCTCCATCCTCTCCGGTGATATGCGCAACCAAAGAGCCATCGGGAGACCAACTCGGCGCCTGGGACCAGGCATTGAGCGGGGTTAGACGCACAAACGAGGGTTCCGCCAGCGACAACGTATAAATCCCGGCATTGCCGTCCATCGTCGAAGCAAAGACCACCGACCGAGCATCGGGAGACCAACCCGGATTCCAACTGGCGTAAGCGGGATCAGTTAACAAGGACACCTCCGAGCTGGCAATATTCATGATCCCCACCGTCTTTGCGTAGTCGATTTCAAGCACCAAGTTCTGGCTATCGGGCGCCCACTGCAAGGAAAGGCGTTGCCCTGGAAATTCCGACCAAAGCAACCCATCCAAAAAAAGTTGGATCCCTGCCGGTCCTGGTTGCAAATAGGCGACATGCTCTCCATTGGGGCTTAATGCATATCCGATGCTTCCGGGGACGAATAGCACCTCTTGCTGATCACTACCATCCGCCCGCATAGACCATAACGCCGGGCCTTGGCCCCGATCACTGATGAAATAGATCCTAGATCCGTCGGGAGACCAAAAAGGATGTTCGTTCCATCCTTCAAACGTTAATTGGATGTCGTTGGCTCCGTCGCTTTGGATGATGTAGATTTGCGGTGCCCCCGTCCGATCGGACACATATGCGATTCGGGGAGGATAAGCTGGCGTGGGCGTTAACGTCGGCGTGGGTGTCGTGGTGGGAGTTGGGGTGGATGTGAGAGTGGCTGTTGGCGTAGCCGAAGAGGTGGGCGTCTTGGTTGGCAACAAGGCAACAGGTTGCTGTGGCGTTGCATCTCGGGCCGCGCCTTCTCCCGATGGTGCGCTGGGAATGGGGGCCTTGTTAGTGGAAGGAAGCCCCAAAGCATTGCTTCGCAAGAGCAGCCAACCTGTTAATGAAAGCGCCAGCAACCCCAAAAGCACGCCCAGAAGCACATACATCCATAGAGGCGCGCGTTGATCGACGACGAGCGGCTCCGCTTGAGGGGTAATCAAGACTCGCCGTAGAGCTTGCGCTAATGCTCCGGCCGTGGGATAGCGTTCATCGGGGTTTTTTGCGGTGGCACGATCCATCACCCGGGCGATGTCGGATGGGAGGTGCGGATTCAATGATCTCGGGTCGGGCACTGGTTGATGGACATGCGCATAAAGGATATCCCGATGAGGCTCTCCGTAAAAGGGAGGGCGCCCCGTGATCATATGAAAGACCACGATGCCCAAGCTGTATACATCACTTCTGCCATCCACTGATCGTCCCATCGACTGTTCAGGAGACATATACTCGGGCGTGCCAAGCACGGCGGCTTTTTGTTCCGGCGAACGCAATCCCACCGCATGGGCAATACCAAAATCGGTCAAAAGCACCTTGCCGCTTTCTTGCACCAAAATATTGCTTGGCTTCACGTCACGATGAACAACCCCGCGTCGATGCGCGTAATCTAACGCAGAAGCCACCTGGGTGGTCACGCTGATCACAAAATCTATTGGCAAGGGACCATTGATTCGCGCCAACACATCGGCCAACGTCTCCCCTTCCACATATTCCATGGCCAAATAATGAACCCCATCCACCACGCCAGCATCATACACGGCCACAATATTCGGATGCTCCAACCGCGCGGCCGAACGAGCTTCCACCAAAAAGCGCGCCACAAGCTCCTGATCTTGCTGGAATTCAGGACGCAAAACTTTGAGGGCCACTGGACGATCCAGCCACTGATGGTAGGCAAGATAAACAATCGCCATGCCACCGCGGCCGATCTCTCGTTCAATGCGGTAGAGGCCAAAGGTGTCACCAGGTGAAAGCATAAGGATGATAGCGGGAGCTTCAGCGCCGACATTCCATGACTTGGTCGAGCGCGATCGGGAATATTGTAGAGCTTTGGACTCAAGAGCTATGACAGTCAACAGATTCGACAGTGGTCAAAGTGTAATAGATGGTGTATGAAAATCACAAACCTTTCTATTCTAACCAATTGTGTCGTCCATGATTCATGGTGACCTAAATCCTCGCGCCCAACGAGAGTGTAGGCTTTATCACCTTGACACCCTTCTTTAGAGGCTGTTATAATCACCATGTTTGCGTCACCGTTGTCGCATCGTCCCCAACAAGACGTCGCGCTACGACAGCTCGACGTCTTCACTGGCGATTCAGGCGATGTACCGAAGTCAGACAAGACCATCGCTCCTCGCCAATTTCAAAAAGGAATCATCAGGGTATGGCTAACGACAATCAAATCCCCGAAGAAGTCAAAAACAACGTTTTTTTGACGACACTGGATTTTATGTACAACTGGAGCCGCAAGAATAGTGTGTGGCCCATGTTGTTTGGTCTTGCTTGCTGCGCCATCGAGATGATCAGTACTGCTGCTGGCCGTTATGACCTTGCCCGTTTCGGCATGGAGGTCATGCGGCCTTCTCCGCGTCAGGCGGACTTGATGATCGTCTCAGGCACGGTTACCAAGAAAATGGCGCCAACTATTGTGCGTCTCTACAACCAAATGGCTGAACCCCGGTATGTGGTGGCGATGGGGGCTTGCGCCACGAGTGGCGGCCCCTTCAAGGCGGGTTACAATGTGGTCTCTGGGGTGGACAAACTTATCCCTGTTGATGTGTATGTGCCCGGTTGTCCACCAACGCCGGAAGCGTTACTTTACGGGCTCATGAAACTGCAAGAAAAAATTGCGCGGCAGTCCATCAAGACCGTCCCCTGGTATCGCAAGACCACGCCCAAGGCCATTGCCATCCCACAACTGGGCCCCGACATTTTCGATCCTGAACGCGCTGAAGAGATTCGCCGTTACACTTTGGCTCCCGAATCCATCGCATCGGAGGAGGCCAGCTCATGACAGAGATGACCGCAGAGAAAAGCATGCCTTTCGCAGACGCCGTACCTGGCGCAGTCATCGAGGCAGATGAAAACAGTGTTCTTGTAAATCCCGACAAGCTCGTTGATTTCGCCCTCTATTTGCGAAATCAAGAAGGGTATGACTTTCTCTCCTCCCTGACAGCGGTGGATTATCTTGGATACAAAGGACGAACGCCAGAGGATCGGTTCGAGATCGTCTATCATCTTTTCAACACCCAAAAAGGTGGTGACGGTCTGGTCATGCGTGTGCGGCTTCCAGAAGATAAACCTGAACTGCCAAGTATGATTCTGGTTTGGCCCGGCGCAGACCTCCAAGAACGTGAAGTTTATGATCTGTTTGGCATCAAATTCAAGGGACACCCACGACTACGTCGCATCTTCCTGTGGGAAGGGTTCCACGGGTATCCCATGCGCAAGGATTGGAAAGAGGCTTATTACGAGGCGGATCATAAACCCTATAAGAGTCGTTGGCCCGAAGGCCACTTTGCCTGGGAGGAGGACAAAGCCCCCTGGGGCGACAATGTGCATTATCCCAAAGGTTGGGACCCAGAATCATTCGTCGCACCGCCGCCCCCCCTACCCAAAATCCATGAAC